>DASWNL010000486.1:0-5189 GCA_036399215.1 Abditibacteriaceae bacterium | reverse complement strand
CCGCAAGAGAAAGAACAAAAGCAAGACAGGCGTAGCGCTCTAAACCGCCAAGTTGGGCGCCGCACCTCCGACTGGGTGATGCCGATTCTTTTTTGGGCACTGGGTCTTGCGGCACTGCTGTCTGCTGTGCATTTTTATCGGCGCGCCCATGAATTAGAAACGCTCTATGCTACACAAAAAGAACAAGTGCGATTGCTGGAAAAGAAAATCCGGCTGCTCGAAAAGTCCAAGTAGCCCCTCCTCATGGCGCCGCATAATTCTTGGCCGCATCATCCAATATCAAAACCCAATCGTTACCAACTCCACTTGAGGGCGGCGTAAATTGCTTTTGCTTTTCGCGTGGGAAGGCTTCGACTTTCGTTGAATTCCCGGTGCGCGGATCAAACCAGTAGCCACGAAACTGTTCGCCGCTCAGTTTCGATAAATCAATCGTAAATGGCGCCCCCTGCGGACTATAAACAAAAGCGTAGTCACCCTTTTGGCTACGCGTTGCCGCGATGTGTCCGCCGGGAGTTTTATTTTCGCCAACAATAAGTGATTGGTCGGGCACTCGCTCTAAAACAGGGCGCGATTCGATTAGTTTACGTGCCCATTGCATTTGCGCCGCGCCCGGCAGTTGCATAGCTTCGCGCCAGTTCGTGCGCGACCACGAAACCGCCGGTAATTTGGCCGCACCGTTGAATTGCCAGATGTCGTGACAGCCGTAAGTGTGTCCCATCGCGCCAGAAAACAAGGCCCAGTAAGCGAATTGACGCACAGCGTTGTCATCGAAAAACCCGTTCTCCGGTTTGAAGTCAATGGGATGATTTTCATAACCCGGCTCGCCATCTAAACAGGGGCGAACCGGCGTGCGCGCATAATCTTTGGCGATGACTTCATAGTTTGGCGAGCGAAAGCGATGGCCCGATTGCAGCATATTGAAATCCAGCCACTTTTCATCGTTGACAAACTGCGCCGAACTCTGCCCGCCATTGGGATGATAGGTCATTAAATGCCGTCCGCCATCTCCGGCTTTCAAGCCTTCAGCCATGTTACGGATGATGGCTTTATGCGTGTCGTTTTCGATAGGGCGGTCGCCGCCTAAAATCCAGATGATCGGCTTGTCTTTATAACGCTTGCCTAAAAACTCACCATAGACGCGCGCGTTTTCAGGCGTAAAGATCGCCGGGCCTTTGTCCCACTTCGGATTCCAATACGCGCCCCAGGTCGGTAGCATCCCAATGATTAAACCTAACTCCTGCGCGCGATTGACCACGCGGTCAACGTGCGCAAAATACTTTTCATTAGGTTTGGTTGGGTCATTATTTTCAAGGGCCATATCGCCATTGCGATTAGGCACAGCTAAGCCACTATGTTCGGATAAAGCGACGGCTTGAATGACCGTATAGCCTTTAGCGGCGCGGTCACGCAGATAATGGTCGCTTTCGTCGTAATCCAGGCGATGAAACAGTGTCCAGGCCGTATCAGCTAAATAGAAAAACGGCGTGCCATCGGCGTTTAAAAGATAACGCTTATTGTCACTGATGCGCGGGGGCGAAAAGTCTTCCAGTTTATGAATTTTCAAGGCGATGTCCTCTTTGTATTCGGGTGTGGCCAAAGTTTTGGCGCCTCCTCCGTGTGCGAAGTTTTCCGACTTTATGACGCCTCCCTGCTCTACATTCAGCCAATCGGCTTTGTAGTTTCCATTGGGCAGTGTGACTACAACTTCCCGCGCCTTGCCATGCAGGTAAGCCGCGTAATAGTTTCCCTCTTCGGCTAACGCATAAACCTGTGCGCCGTTTGCCCTGACCATTTCGCGCGCCGGTTTCATGCGTGTCAAAGGCAAACCTTCGAGGAACTCTTTCAAGATTCTCATCTGACGCCGAAAACTCTTGCCGCCACCGCCCGGTGTGGTGTTGGGAATAACAAAATCGCCGCTTTCATGCCCGACATTAAACGAATAATCCAGATGCGAAAATGCACTGCCACCGTTGAGCATGAATTGCCACGCTTCTTTGCGATAAACCGCGTCGCCGTTGCCTTTAAAGCCGGTTTCATCATCGGCAATCGGCTTGTTCAAGGCATAATTCATCGTCACGGCATCCGGCGGCGTGGCGTAATGAAAATTAAAAATCGAAACGAGAGGATTGGGATTTTCAAGTTTGGCTTTTTCGTTCGCGATATTTTGCGCAATGAGATGCTTGTTTGGTAAATCCTTTTCGGCTTCAGTAATTGCGGCAGCAATGCGCGCCTGCCAATCGAGCGTGACGCCACCGAAATACGGCTCATTGCAAATCTCAAAATACAGGTTGTCGAACCCATTCAACTCACGCACGATTTTCTGCGTAACTGCGACTTGCACATCTACTAAATTTTGATGCTTGAGCGTGAGGGATTCTTCTTTTTTTACATTGCCGATACCGTTGACGTTGTTGATGGCATTCATCGGCGAGGCTTGCCACATCGAATCTTCATACAGCGGGCAAAACAAAACGAATTCGACAATAACACCGCGCTTTTGGGCTTGTGTCATGAAATCTTTTAAGCGCGCAAAATACTTTTCATCCCATCTGGTTAAATTGAATTTATTGCCGCCATGCTTGTAGCCGGGCGTTTCGGAGCGTGTCCAGGGCGCCAGATAATTGGTGGGCGCAAGGGTGTTGTTAGCAATATTGAAGTTGCCGGGCACTTCGCGGTAAGTCCCCGAAAAAGTGCGCGTCAGGTTCAAGCCATCGCTTTGCAAAGTGTCGAAGTATTTGACGTAATCAAAGTCAGCATTTAAAACCGCGCCGTAATGCTCACCCGAACCGATAAGCACCGCCGGCTTGCCCCGCCACGAAAAGTAGTGTGGATTCTGCGGATGCAACTTGATTGGTTCAACTGCCATCGCCTGAAACATCGTCGCTCCTGCTAAGAGAAGAATGAACAACAAAAATCTCATGAATTATCCTTAAAGCAGTTTCACTTCGTAAGCCTTTAAAGTGCTGCTACGCCCTTCTATTTCCACCGTAACCGGCGCCTCACTTTTGTTGATGAGCAAAACGTGTTTATCAGAAGCCAACGCTTCGACCATTGGCGAAGTAGATTGCGTTTTAAACAGTGGCGTGCCTTTAGAAAAGCATTCATGCAGAGCTTTATAAACGTCGTAGAACAGCAGCGCCTGGCCACCCTCTGTTTTCCGTGTATCCGAAAACAAGCCGCCGCTGAAAGCCGCTTTACCGGCATCCTGCGGCTCCCATAACAAGGCAACATTCAAACCGGCTTTAATAGAATGCAGCAAGCACGAAGCATAATTTGCTGCCGCATATTCGCGGCTGGCACCGCTGGCTCCATAGAATTCGGCCCACCAGATCGGCAAGTCCGTTTTAGTGCGAATTTGCCGGATAATATCACCGAAAAACGGTGTCAGTGCCATCAACTCAGCGGGAGAATAATTATGCTTATCGTGAAAGTCTTTAATGCCGCGATCAAGAGTTATGAAATCGGCGCCACGCTTATTTTTGAGCCAGTAATCAAGGATTTCCCATTGCCGAGCGCGGATTGGTTTCTCTGCTGACCAATCGCCTTTTTGGCTGCCGGTGCCCTCTATCACCAGATAGGGGCCACCAACTTTTATCTGTGGGTTGACCGCTTTAAGGGCATCGTAACAAAGGTTATAAAGCCGCGTGTAATTTTGATAGTTCCAATTGTTGGCTTTGGCATCCCAAAAGCCTTTCATCTCGTTCCAGACTTGAAAGTGCCGCACATTGGGATAACGCCGCGCTACTTGCGCCGCTAAGTTCGCGAAATCTTGATAATGCTCCGGCAATGGCGCTGTTTCGAGCTTCGTCCAATCGGTTTGTCCGCTTTGTCCACCTTTCATCCAATCGGGCGCGCCGCATAAAGTAATGACGGGAGTGCCTCCGCTTTCCCGTATAATTTTCAGGCGCTCGTCCAAACGCGACCAATCATAAACACCGGGAGATGGCTCAGGATTGCCCGCACCCCAGCCCATGATGTGCTGATTCTGAAAACGCGCGCCGGCTTTGAGCAACGCTTTAGCGCGCTCGATAGCGGCCTGGTCGCCCCATGAGTCCAATGAATACTGGGTATGAGTTACGCCCGCCTCGAAATTGCTAATGCTTTCGGGCTTGTCACGCTGGACAGAAATTTGAACCGTTTCAGCTAAGACCGGCATCACGGTCAACAGGCAAAACAAAAAGAAAATGAAGATTCTCACAAAGGGCCTTTCCTTTGTGTAGTTTGTCTCATCCGGCGCCCTTTAGTTGCGCGCTAAAGCTGTGACATCATTCATCATGGCGTAAGTGTCATCACCTAACTGTTCACGGCGCATAGTGCCTTTTTCCTGCAAGACGCGATAACTCACTACGCGATAGCCATCCAGACCAATCGCGCGGCGATAGCCACTTTTCAGGCCGCGTCGCGTTTGACGAAGCGGCGCCGAACGCGAAACGATTCTGGTTTCGATACGCACTTGTTTTTCCGGCGCCTGCGCACCCAGAAGGCGCACATCAAGGCGATTGCCTCTGGCTTCGGCAAGAATATGAATCGGCCAGGCATATGGATTTTTGAAGCGCAAATCCACACCGGGATAAGCCACCGCCGCATCACGTCCCGGCGCCACATAAAGTGGGCGAAACGAATGCGGATGCCGCTCGATAATCGGGCAACCCGATAACAATGCCGCATTGTAAAGCGTGCTGGAAGTCTGGCACACACCGCCGCCAAAAGCGCGCACTAATTCGCCGTCAAACGAAACCGGCGCTTTGACATAACCCTGATCTACCGACCACGATTTGACGGCGCGATTAAATGAAAACTCTTCGCCCGGCGCGATGGATTTGCCGTTAATCGCTTCGGCTGCCAAACGCGCATTATGCCTTTGCCCGCTTGTGCGTCCCTGCAAACTCGTCGCATAACCCGCCATTTCAATCTGCGGATTCGGCGCACCCAGCAAGCGCAAAAAGCCAAAAGCGCCACAAAGCAGCAAAACGCTAAAAGCAACCGAAGACCAAAGCGTGCCGGAGGATTTCATTGCTGTTTTTGACCTGCATCGAAGAATAAAATGGCGTTGCCTTTTTTCTTGATTGTTGGCTTTTTCCATTTGCGATGTCTGATTTTTGGATGCTCAGGCCATCTCCACCAAAACTCGTAAATTTCACCTCTGCGAGTGCCGAAAATAGCACGGTAACTGTCTGTAAAAATTGGGT
>DASWNL010000485.1:0-5106 GCA_036399215.1 Abditibacteriaceae bacterium | reverse complement strand
AGAAGATGTTTTACATCGCGCTAAAATTGGAGCAGCGATACTCCCCGAAACCCAAGCATACCCAGACGGTGCCGATAGTGAGACTCAAACTTTCATTGACTATTGGTTCGATTCCGTTAATCGCGTTCAATTGACTTCATTAGCCAAGGTTATTTCTCGGCTACGTGATCCTGCCATGCGTGAAATCATGTGGTGCGCTTTTTCTCGACTTATCATCACAAAAAAGTCCGGTGTATCACTGGCTATGGACGTTTCTCATAGCCGCCCACATAAAACTTATACCAATGCGCCTATTAAGGCATTTGACCATTTTCAGAAATCGGTAACTTACATTGTAAAAAAGGCACCTTTCAACACTGATTCGGAAGATGCCCCCACAGCTTCTGTGCAGAATGCTGACGCGCGACAACTTCCTATCGAAGATGCCAGCGTAGACATGGTTATCACTTCACCCCCATATCTGAATGCAATTGATTATCTTCGAGGCCACAAACTTTCACTCGTGTGGATGGGGCATTCAATTAAAGAGATTCGGGAGCTTCGAGCCACCAATGTTGGCACAGAAGTGATTATGCCAGCGGACGAAAATGAGAAAGAAGCTGCGTTGGTGATGCAAGCTATGTGTGACCCCGAAAAGCTCTCTAAAAGGCATATTGGGATGTTGCGTCAGTATATCTATGATTTGCGTTCCCTCCTGTCCGAAACAAAGCGAGTGTTAAGAGTAGAAGGCAAGGCAGTCTATGTTGTTGGCAATTGTAATTTGCGTGACACCTTTATCGAGAATTCAAAAGGTATTGAAGTGCTCGCACAACAACTCGGTTTAGAAATCAGGGCAATTCGCCGCCGGCCCTTGCCGGAGAATCGCCGCTATTTGCCGCCTCCGCAGGCATTGAGTTCTGGTGTAGCCCTTAGTAAGAGGATGAGGGAAGAGGTTATTCTTACATTGATTCGCAATTAGTAAGAGTTTCCATGAGGACTTCGCTCCATTAATCGAAATGGCAACGTCATCCTTAAGAGTTTGAGTATGGATAAATTCGAGGCTATCAACCGCGATTTGTAAAGACTACTCAATAGAAAAAGGCCTTGGAAGAGTTTGGCGCGGCTTCGCATAGCTATCCTGTCTATCCGCCTTACTTCCCATCAACACAGGCTAAAATTATTATTCACAGATAAAACAAAACGCTGTATGAAGAAAAGACAGGCCACTCTTTACCATGCGACTTAATGATTTGGCGAATAACCCGGATGCGTTTGTCAGCGGCATGAAGCGCAACATGGCGCGCTTTCAATTGGTCTTTAGCGTGCTGTTTATTTTGGGCGCTTTGGCGGCGGGCATTTTCGGTGTCATCGTGCCGGCGTTGCAAATGCGGGCCGCTCAATCGTGGACACAAACGCCTTGCGTCATCAAAGAAAGCGTTGTGGTGCGGGGCCTGGGTAAGTCTTCAACAAAGCATTCTGCCAAACCTGTTTACTCGCTAACCTTAGCTTATGAATATCAATTTGGTGGCAAAGCCTATCGCGGCACGACGTATTCGTTTGACGCAACTAAATTAGAAGGCTGGCGCGAGACAGCGGCGTTCGCCAGGTCCTTCCCCGTTGGCGCTGCAACAACCTGCTGGGTCAATCCCAACTCGCCAGCCGAAGCCGTTCTCAAACGTGATGCGCAGCAACCGCGCCTGTTACTGCTGGTGCCCATTGGCCTTTTAGCCGCAGGTATAGCACTATGCCTCAACGCTTTGAAAACTTTGCGAAACAAAGATTGAAATCTGCTTTTTGTCAGACTGTTGGAAAATTGAAAAGGAAACACCATGTCACTATTTGAAGATGTTATGCAGTTAGCCGTGCAGATGCCGATGACCGAACGTGAGCGCTTAGGGCGTGCTCTGGGTTTGAAACTGGAAAGCGCCGCTCCTGCCGGTCGCGGCTTGCCGATGATGAATCGCAATGCCGACCCCTCCAAAGCCGACCCGGTTGCCTGGCGCAAGGCCGAAACCGGCCATGCGGTTTTGAATACCAATTTAGGCGGCGCGGCAAGTGCAACTGGTGCCGGTGCCATCGCCGGGATGTGGAGCGAATTCGCCGAAGAGTGGGAAAATGAAGGCGAAGAGATTACAACACGCTTTGCCGCCGATTTGCCCAAAGGTTCGCCGGTTTTGGCGCACACCGATATTTGTGTGGCCTTAGCGTTGGGCATTGCTGAAGCGGTTCAATTCTGGCAGGCACCGCCAGTCGAAACGCGATTAGCAACCGCCACTTATTTATCGCTGTTGGATGCGGCAGAAGATGAAGAACAGTTGGCCGCGTTGCGCGCTTTTGTGCAGCCGTTTGCAGTTTTGTCTTTGGGGCCAATGGCCTCTTCCAAATCAGTTGAGTTGATGCTGTCGCACACTTTGGAGAATGGCCTGGCGCCTTTGGATGCACTCATCGCGGCGACGGCTTTAGCACATGAAATCCCCATCGTCACCTGCAATCCAACGCCGTTCGTTGGCATCGCCGGTTTAGAAGTTGTGCGGCCTTATTAAATGCAGCGCATCGTGGTGGTTGGGCCATCGGGCGCTGGAAAAAGCACACTGGCCTGCGAACTCGCTCGGCGCAAAAGTGTGCCCTTTGTAGAGCTTGATGCACTGCACTGGAAAGCGAACTGGACGTCGACACCTGCCGATGAAATGCGTGTTGTAGTGGCAAAGGTCGTGGCAGCAGATGCGTGGGTTGTCGCCGGGAACTATTCAATAGTGCGCGATGTGCTATGGCCGCGCGCCGATACAATCATTTGGCTGGATTACGGGTTTTGTGTGGCATTTTGGCGCGTGCTAAAGCGCACTTTCAGGCGCTTAATTCGGCACGAAGAGCTATGGAACGGCAATCGCGAAAGCTGGAAATCGACCTTCTCCCGCGATTCAATCTTATGGTGGGCGATTACCGCTTATGGTAAAACCCGCCGCACCATTCCTGAAGCGTTGGCGCAGCCCGAATTTGCGCATTTGAAAGTTGTGCATTTGCGTTCGCCTCACCAGACACGAAGTTGGCTGCGGCACATTGCAGACGAGGGAATTATGGGACTAAAAGACGAACTCAAAGAGTATTACACCGTGCAAGAGTTAGCTTCTCTTTTGCGCGTGACGGATGCGGCCATTGAAAAATGGGAGCAGGGCGGCGAAATCGTCGGCGATGCCTTTGACACCGTCACACGCTTTCCTCGCCATGAAGTGGAAAAGTTTTTAAATAAGCGCCGCCGCGTGCAGATACGTCGTGCTGGTTTAGCCGGTCTTGGAGTTTTAGCGGCTATCGGCGCGGGCTTTGCCGCCCTGAAATTGCGCGGCAATGATAAAAACGAAGAGTAAAGCGACTGTCGGGGCGCCGCTTTTGCAAGCACAAAGTTTGATGAACCACCAAACCTCCAACTCTTCACAAGACCCAACTTATGATTCCATTACCAACCCCAGACGGTTGCCCGCTCGTGTTCTCAAAGTGATTGTGGGCCTGGTTCTGGTTTTGGCTCTGATGTTCTGGGTTGTGCGTAGCGGAGCAATGCGCGCTTATGAACAGCCGGCCCAGGATACCCAACAGGGCGATCATCAAAGCGATCAGGGCATTCAGGGCACTCAGAATGATAAGGGCACTCCAACAGGTGTGAATAAGCCGTAGAATCAGCGCAAAGCCGATAAATCAGGCAGAAACACAATTTATAGAGTCTCTTTCAATACGGGCAAGCCATTTTTCCACGCCACTTCGACGCGCGATAGATACCAGCTTTTACCCTTATCGTTATTGCCCTGAAAATAAAGCCAAACGCGGCCATCAGGCGCCTGAAAGATGCCGGGATGGCCGGATTCACTGCTGTTCCATTCGCCCGGCTTGCCGTTGGGAAGAATTGGCTCGTTATAAACGCGTTTCCAGCGCACGCCGTCATCTGAAACTGCGACGCCGATTTGCTGCGGCGCGTTGTTATAAGCACCGGCATAAAACATCCAGAATCGGTTTTCGCGGTGAATAAGCGTTGCGGCTTCAATGCACTTTTGCTCCCACGGCAGTTCAGGCTTTAAAATCGGCGCGTCGCAAAGCTGCTTCCATTTATCGCGCGCGAAATCGCTTTTCAGCGGCGCGCTTGCCACGCCCAATTGCTGAATCTCGCCTTTAGGGTCGCGCGTGGCCCAGTAAAGCAATAGTTCGTCGCCATGCGCAAAGGCTTCGGCATCTATGGCGCGGCCATTGTTCCAATCTCCCGTAGGGCGAAAAATCGGGTTGGTCGGGTTGCGAATGAAAGCAAGCCCATCATCAGAAACCGCGTGGCAAATGGCATCGCGCGGGCCGTTGCCGTAGGTTTGATAAAACAGGTGAACCCGATTGTTCAGAATCAAAGCGCCGGGCGCGCACAGACCTTTCTTTTCCGGCTCCTGCGCCGGTAGAATCTGTCCGACAGGCGTCCATTGAGCGCCGTCATTGCTTTGTGCGATGCCTATAGCCCAACCATCGCCGGGCCGATTATCGCCCCACGGCGGCAGCGAGTAATACATCCAGTATTGGCCGCGAAAAAAGATAACCGATGGGTCTTTGGAAAAAGGTTTGCCCCGCGCTGTATCGGCGAACCTCATGAAATATTTCCTGTAACAGGGCCGTTAGGTGTAATTGCAGGCGCTTTATCTGTGGCGTTGCTGGGCGTGTTGTCTGTGTTAGCCGTAACGATTACCAGAGCGTTTTGCGCGGCCTCGGCGCTGCGTTGCCAAAACGGGTCGTGGCTTTCGGCGATTTCCTTTAAGCGTGGCACTAATACGCGGGCTTCGCTGCCCAGTATTTGCACTAAGCGCAGCGCGGCCTGACGCGCTTCTATGCTGCGCACCTGGCCTTGCGCCCCTTGAATTTCGCTAAGGCCATCAAACTTTTCGCTTAATACTTCTTCAAGACGTGTGAGCAGTGGCGCGACAGGTGGCTTGACTAAACGCGCCAGATGCGTGGCCTGAATGAAAACTGCGATGTTATCCATCGCTAAGGCCTGGTAAACGTGCATTTCCAGCGCGCCCCGTTCGGCAGCACTCGGCTTGCCGCTTTGTGTGAGCGTTTGCAAAAGCGAGGCATGGTAGGCGTAATCGTCATCGGTTGGATTATCTA
>DASWNL010000484.1:0-12278 GCA_036399215.1 Abditibacteriaceae bacterium | reverse complement strand
CGAAGAAAAGAATATCCCGGTAGAAGCCTTGATTGGCAGTATCGAAGGCGCTTTGGTTTCGGCTTATAAAAAGGCCTATGGCGGCACCGGCGCAGTGCGTGTGGAAGCGAATCTTGAACAACAAGAATTTAAAGTTTTCGCGCAAAAATTAGTCGTGCAACGCGTGCTGAACCCTAATACAGAGATCGCCTGGCGCGAGGCGCGTTTGCAAAACGAAACCATCAACCTGGGCGATGGCATCGAAACCGAAGTCACTCCATCAGGCTTCGGGCGCATTGCGGCCCAAACCGCCAAGCAGGTGCTCTTGCAAAAGCTGCGCGAAGCTGAGCGCGTGCAGGTTGCCAGCGAATACGCTAACAAATCCGGCCAGATGTTTCGCGGCGCAGTTTCGCGCATGGAACGCGGCGATGTGATTGTCACCATCGGCAAAGCCGAAGCACTATTGCCACGCAAGGAAATGGTGCAGGGCGAACATTACGCCATTGGCAAAACGATCTACGTTTATGTTTTGGACGTGCGTCAAAATCCGCGCGGCCCGGCCATCAAAGTGTCGCGCACGCATCCCGGCCTGGTGCGCCAACTGTTTACTCTCGAAGTGCCCGAAATCGGCGACGGCATCGTGGAACTGAAAAATGTGGCGCGTGAACCAGGGCAACGCACCAAAATCGCCGTTGCCGCGGAGAACCCGGATGTTGATCCGGTGGGTGCTTGCATCGGCCCGCGTGGTGGACGCGTGCAAAAAGTGCTGGATGAATTGGGCAACGAAAAAGTGGACATCGTGCGCTGGAATGCCGACCCGATTGTTTATATTTCCAATGCGCTTTCACCAGCGCAGATTTCCAAGGTCATCCTGACTGAACATGGCCCGAAATTTAGCGCACATGGCGATGAAAAACGCGAGGAGAGCCGCGACGCCGACGCTCACAACGATGGCGAAAACGAAGCGCCACGCGATAACGCTTTGGGGACGGCCACAGTCATTGTTTCCGAAGATCAGCAATCGCTGGCTATTGGCAAGCAAGGCCAGAATGTGCGTTTAGCGGCGCGCTTGACGGGCTGGCGCATAGATATTCGCACGGAAAAGCAATACGCCGAAGAGCAGGCCAAGCGCATGTTTGAAATGGATAAAGCGCCGCGCCGCGTCGTTGCTGAACGTGTGACGCAAAGTGACGAATTTGCCGGCATTTTTTCCCTTGATGCACCCGAAGAAAACGCCGATGGCGCCACTCAATCAGCCGAAGCTGAAGCCTTAGCTGCGGAAGTCGGCACAAGTGAAAACACAACCGAAGATTTGTTTTCCGATAGCGCTGAAGCAGCGATAGTGGAAGGCGAAGCCAGCATCGCTGAGGCGCAAGCCGAAGTCCCTGAAACGGGAGACGACACGTTAAAGGAGTCGTGAGCTTTGAGTTAAGAGTTCTGAGTTAAGTCCATTTCAACTCAGAACTCTTAACTCAAAACTCCTAACTGCCGTATGCCCCGACACATTCCGCAGCGCACTTGTGTGGCGTGCGGCGCTAAAAAGGCGCAGGGCGAATTGTTGCGTGTGGTTTCGCAGGGCGGCGCTCCTCCACAGGTGGATGCGGAAGGCCGCGCGGCAGGGCGGGGCGCTTATTTATGTCTCCAGGCAGCGTGCATCGAAAAAGCCTGGGCGCGACGCGCTTTAGAGCGCGCTTTGAAATTACAAAATCCGGTGGACGCTACTTTGAAAACTGAAATTCTCGGTTTGGTAGCGACCTCTGACAATTAGAGAATAATGCCGTCCGGCACTGTAATGAGCCGGAACGAAGCAGGAAGGAAGTGGTGAAATATGGCGAAAGTTCGCGTGTATGAATTAGCCAAAAAACTCGAAGTGCAGCCCACTGAGTTACTAAAAATGCTGCAATCCATTGGCATCACAGGTAAGGTGCCGTCGAGTTCAATTGAAGAAACTGCGGCACGCTCCCTGGAGCAGATGATTGCTAACAAAAACAATCCACAGGCCGCGCAAGAAGAGGCTCCTGCACCGCCGCCACCGCCCACGCCCTCCTTCCAGAAGTTTCGTCCTGAAGAGTTTCGCGCCCGTCATACGGAAGCGGTTGCGCCCACTGAAGAAGTGGCTTCGGATCATATTGAAGACTTCCGCGAAGTGACGGAACTCGCAGAAGGCGTGGTCGTGCAAGGCCCGGCCAAAAGCGGCCCTGGCGCACGCAAGAACATTCCGGCTGGGCCAGTAGCGCGCACAGCGCCGCCCCCCCGTCCTGCTACGCCGCCTCCAAGTCGTCCGTCATCGCCTTCGGGCAACGGTGCCAACGCGCCTGCCGGAACAGGTGCGGCTACCGGGGCTACCAATGGCGCAACACCGCCGCCTGCCAGTCCATCCAATCCGACTTATGGCGGCAATCGTGGTAGTTTTCGTGGCGGCGGACGCGGCGGGCGCGGTGGACGTGGCCGCCGTGATTTTCGGGCCGGCGGACGCGGCAATCGCTTCGAGGACATGGGCAACGAAGGCCCGCAGAAGCCCGCGCCAGGCACAGTCATGAAGGTGACGCCGGATATTACCATCGCGGAATTGGCCGAGTTGATGAGTGAAACTCCGGCGACGCTCATCAAAAAGCTGTTCATGATGAACATTGTGCGCTCGGCTAACCAACCGCTGAGCACAGATATAGCAGGTCAACTTCTGGCACAGTTCGGCTATGGCATGGCTGTGGAAACCAGCCGCCAGGAACGCTCCATCGAAGCCGAACTCGAAGGTGCCGACATGGTGCCGGTGCCGCCGGTTGTAACCGTCATGGGCCACGTTGATCACGGAAAAACCTCCTTGCTCGACACCATTCGCTCGGCCAACGTGCAAACCGGCGAAGCCGGCGGCATTACCCAACGCATCGGCGCTTACGAGACCGAGCACAACGGGCATCGCATCGTGTTTTTGGATACACCCGGCCACGAAGCCTTTACCCGCATGAGAGCGCGTGGCGCGCACGTTACCGACATTGCGATTCTGGTTGTGGCCGCCGACGACGGCGTAATGCCGCAAACCCGCGAAGCGATGGATCACGCCAAAGCGGCCAGAGTGCCGATTATTGTGGCGATGAACAAGATGGACAAGGCTGGAGCCGACCCCAATCGCATCAAGGCCCAGTTGGCTGAAAACGGGTTAGTTCCCGAAGATTACGGTGGAGACACGGTTGTCATGCCTGTTTCAGCGAAAACCGGCACCGGCGTGCAGGAACTGTTGGACATGGTGCTTTTAGTGGCTGAAATGCAGGAACTCAAAGCGGTTGAAGATGGTTTTGCCGATGGCACGATCATCGAAGCGCGCCAAGACCCGCAACGCGGCCCGGTCGCCACGGTTTTATTGCATAAAGGCACCTTGAAAATCGGCGATCACGTTGTTGTCGGTGATGTTTATGGCCGCGTGCGCGCCATGCACGATTATAAAGGCGATTTGCTGGAAAGCGCCGGCCCGAAAACGCCGGTTTCCTTATTAGGTCTTTCCGCAGTGCCGCACGCTTCAGACACTCTGCGTTCGGTTGCCAATGCGCGTGAAGCGCGCGAGCAGGCGTTATTGTTTGGTGAAGATTCTAAAACCGCGCGTCAAATCGGACGCAGCCGCGCTTCGTTGGAAGATTTCTTCGCGCAATTGAAAAAAGGCGATGTCAAAGAGTTGAATGTCATCGTCAAAGCCGATGGCCAGGGTTCGGTAGAAGCACTTTGCCAGAGCCTGGAAAAATTGGCGCACGATGAAGTCCGTGTGAAGATCATTTCACGTGGCGCCGGCAACGTCAACGAAAGCGATGTCATGTTGGCCGCCGCTTCAGAGGCGATCATTATTGGCTTTGCCATAGGAACCGAATCGGCAGCCGTTAGCTTAGCTGACCGCGAGAAGATTGAAATCCGCACCTATAACGTGATTTATGATGCCTTGAACGACGTGAAAGACGCGCTCGAAGGCATGCTCAAACCGATTTACCAGGAGCGCGAAACCGGCGAAGCCGAAGTGCGAGCCACTTTTAAGAGCACCAAAGCAGGCGTTATTGCCGGCTGCCTGGTGACCAAAGGCAAGATTCACGCGAACTCCATCATGCGCGTGTTTCGCAAGAATCAAAAAGTTTACGAAGGCAAAATTGATTCTCTGCGCCATGTCAAAAGTGATGTGAAAGAGATGACCGCCGGTCAGGAGTGCGGCATCGCTTCCAACACATGGAATGGCTTTGAGGAAGGCGACCGCGTCGTTGGCGTCGTCATGGATCAGATTAAGCGGACAATTGATTCTTAAAGGTAGTGAGGTGATGGGTGCCCTCTGGGCAGGATAGTGTGGTCGTGAAATCACCACCCCATCACCTCACTACCACACTACCTATAGTGTTTATTGTTGTTCTCACTCTTGAGTTATTTATTCACGATGCGCACTCGTTGAAAGACAAGCGCATGGTGGTGAATTCGATACTGGATAAACTGCGCGCTCGCTTTAATGTTTCAGCGGCGCAAATTGATGATCACGATCTCTGGCAACGCGCCACTTTAGCAGTAGTTGCGGTTTCCAACGAAGCCAAAGTCGCGCAAAGCATTCTCAACCATGCGCGTGACGTGGCCGAAGCCGACCTACGCTGTGATGTGTGCCAATGCCGGATGGAAACAATTTAATTTTGCATTTTAAATTTTGAATTATCCATTGAAAATTCAAAATTTAAAATTGGAGTGCCATGTCAACAACTTTTCGTTCTGATCGCGCTGCCGAGGCAATTCGCGCGGCGGTTTCCAAGGCGTTGCTAATCGAAGTTCATGACCCACGCCTTTCTAAGGTAACCATTACGCACGTTGAAGTTTCACGCGATTTACAAAACGCCAAAATTTACTACACGGTTTTAGGTGAGAAAGAAGACCGCGACGCTGCCGAACGCGCATTTCAAAGCGCCAAGCCGATGTTTCGCTCCAAAATCGGTGAAGAAGTGCAGTTGCGCTTAGTGCCCGAAATTACCTTCCGCTATGACGGCGGCACCGACAATGCCATGAGTGTTGAAGATATTCTCAATTCGCTACCGGAACTTAAAAAAAGTGATGAGTCATGAGTTAGGAGTTTTGAGTTGATAAGGATTTGTTCATTTAACTCAAAACTCAAAACTCTTAACTTCTTATGATGCCTCCTTTTGCCGCTATTGCGGAAGCTATTTCGCAGCATGGAAGTTTTTTGATTGCCGCCCATGTTGGCCCCGATGGCGATGCTATCGGCAGTGGTCTGGCTTTGAAAATGGCTTTGGAATCGCTGGGCAAAAAAGCTGAGTTCATTTCTACCGATGGCGTGCCGTTTGGCTGCCGATTTGTGCCCGAATGGGAAAGCGTGCGAACGCAACCCACAAGGCTCGCCGAATGCGTTTTCATCGTTGATTGTAGCGGCGAAGCCAACCGCGTGGCGGCGCCCTTCGAGTTCGTTGAAAAAGCCGGATTTAAAGTTTTAATAGACCATCACCGCACCAGCCAGCCCATCTTTAACGTCAACTGGATTGACCCTGATCAACCCGCGACATCTCTGATGATTTTCGATTTGCTCAAGCATCTGCAAATCGAAATCACACCGGCTATTGCTGCCAATTTATTGTGTGGCCTTTCAACGGATACCGGTCATTTTCGCTTCCCGAATACAACGCCTCAAACCTTGCAAGCTGCGGCTGAACTCGTGCAATTGGGGGCCGACGTGGCCCAAACTGCCTTTCGTTTATTTGAAGAGCGCACGCTTGAAGCTACGAAATTGCTTGGCTATAGCCTGTCCAAGATGCGGATTGAGTTGAATGGCACTTTGACATGGGTGGCTTTAAGTAGCGCCGATTTTGAAGAGTGCAACGTCGGCGATGAAGGCAGCGAAAACGTTGTAAATTTCTTGAGAAATGTGCGGGGTGCGCGCTTTTCAATTATTTTGCGTGAGCGCCGCGATGAAACCGGCCCGGTCGCGCGTATTAGCGTGCGGGCCGAGCCGGAATTGCGCGCCGATTTGTTTTGCAAGCAGTTTGGCGGTGGCGGTCATGCCGCCGCTGCCGGATGTCGCATGCGTTATGTGCCCTTTAGCGAAGCTATCGAAAAAACGTTAGCCGCCGCGCACAGTTGGCTTAATGGCGGCGTAGAACAAGCCATTCTCCAAGAAAATTCTGCTCTTAACCAGACTGCTTAGGATACTGTATTTAGACATAGTATCCTTACAGGGTATGATGGGATACTTTTTGACCCTTAACGGCAACTGTGTGATCTGAGCAGCGAGCATGAACGCAAATGATTTTGACTCGAAGATGCCGGGCCGTTTAATCAAGACCAGCGATGGCGCCTGGGCCTTCGTGCCTGCTACTCTTCCACCGCAGTTAGAGCCATCCTGGGAATTGACTACTGCTGTAGCACAAGCTACGGGCACGCTGCGTCAGTTGGCGGGAGTGGCGCATACGCTTCCTAACGAGCAGTTGTTGATTCGGCCTTTTTTGCAGCGTGAAGCCGTTTTGTCCTCGCGCATTGAAGGCACGCAAACCACGCTGTCGCAATTAATTTTGTTTGAAGCACAATCGGGGCAGGAAACTGAAAAAGCCGAAGAAGCTGTGCCCGATACGCAGGAAGTCCTCAATTATGTGCGTGCGCTTGGTTACGGACTCAGGCGCTTGGAAGTTTTGCCGATTAGCTTGCCGTTACTGCGTGAAATGCATCGCGAATTAATGCGCGGCGTGCGTGGGCATGACAAGACGCCGGGTGAATTTCGGCGTGTGCAAAATTGGATTGGCGGAGCAACAGCATCGGGTGCGCGCTTTGTGCCGCCTCCTCTGCCGGAGATGCATCAGGCCTTAGACGAGTTTGAGAAGTTTCTGCACGCGCCATCGGAGTTACCGTTTTTAGTGCGTTTGGCCTGTGTGCATTATCAATTCGAAGCGATTCATCCGTTTTTGGATGGCAATGGGCGTGTGGGACGCTTGCTACTCTCGCTTATGCTGTGTTCGGAAGGCGTGTTACCACGTCCCTTGCTTTACTTGAGCGGCTACTTTGAAAAGCACCGCCGAGCTTATTATGACGGCCTGTTAGCTGTTAGCCAACGCGGTGAATGGCAGGCTTGGGTCCTCTATTTTCTGCGCGGCATAGACGAACAGGGGCAGGACGCCGCCCGCCGCGCGGCGCAGCTTTTGGCATTGCGTGAAACTTATCGGCAATGCCTGCACGAAGCAGGCGCGACAGCATCGGCGCAGCGACTGTTGGATGAGCTTTTTATCGCGCCAGCAGTAACGACCGCGCGGGTGCAGAATCTTTTAAACGTATCCAAGCGCACGGCCCGTCTTAGCATTGAGCGATTGTTGGATGCCCATATTTTGCAGGAGGTCACCGGACGCGCGCGAGGTCGCGTGTTCGTTGCCGGAGAAGTAATGGCGATTTTAGATGCACCGGAGCAAGTCTCATGAATACTCAAGATCCTCAGGAAAAAATCGCGCGCAACTGGGCGATGGCTTGTCACCTGGCCGGTTTATCGGCTTATATTGGCGTGCCCTTTGGTCATATCTTTGGGCCGTTGCTGATCTGGCTCATTAAAAAAGATGAAATTCCTTTTGTGAATGACCAGGGTCGCGAAGCTGTTAACTTTGGTATTACGCTAACGATTTTTTATATCGCGGCATTTCTAACAGCCCTCTTTCTTATCGGTATTCCGGCGTTATTGGCTTTGCCTGTAGTTCATTTGATTATAGGCATTGTAGCCGCAATGCGCGCTTCGGAAGGCGAAGTCTATCGCTATCCATTCAATATCCGTTTCATCAACTGAATCTAAAATGCACGGTGTTATTAATTTGCTGAAGCCGCCCGGCATGACCAGTCATGATGCGGTGGCCTTTGTGCGGCGAAGTTTGCAAATCAAGCGCGTTGGACACACCGGCACTCTCGATCCCGCCGCCGCCGGAGTTCTGCCAATTTGCGTAGGTCAGGCCACACGCCTTGTCGAATACCTGCAAGCTGGAAAGAAAACATATATCGCCGAAGCGACCTTTGGTTATGAAACCGATACATTAGATGGCGTGGGCAAAGTCACTAAAGAGGGTAATGCCGGCAACATCAATGTGGAAACCATTTGCCATGCGCTGGATAATTTTCGCGGCGAAATTGCCCAGATTCCCCCGGCGTTCTCGGCGATTAAAAAAGACGGCCAAAAGCTGTATGATCTGGCCCGCGCCGGGCAGATAGATGAGAGTCAACTAACACCGCGCCGCGTTACGATTTACAAAGCACATCCCACACATTTTTTTGCCGATGCCTTGCGCCCGCGCGTCCTGATTCATATTGAATGTTCGAGTGGCACTTACATTCGCAGTTTAGTCCGCGACTTAGGCCGTGCTTTAGGTTGCGGCGCCACGATGACATTTTTAGTTCGCTCACAAAGCGGCAAATTTTCTCTTGAAGAGGCTGTTACTTTGGAGACAATAGCGGCCAATCCACAGGATGCATTATTACCGGTGGAAGAGGTTTTGCGATGCTGTGGTTTTCCTGTCTTAATTGATGATGAAGCAGCACATAATCTGTCACAGGGCAAGCGAGGGCCTTTGGTGGTGGATTACTTCTCCAAAGAGGTTATCTTTGTAAATCAATCGCTGAGCATTGCAGCTATTGCAAAGGCTGATGAGAAAGCCTATGGCGCGGACGGAACTGTTAGTGATAATTTTTACTATAAGGCTGAGAAAGTTCTGTTCCTCAACGCTGACAGCTAATTGCTAAACGCTATTGCTAAACGCTAACTGCTTGCTATGCACGTTTACTACGAATTGCCCCGGACGCCGCTGAATTTAGAACAAAATATCGCTCTTTCCATTGGCACTTTCGATGGTGCGCATCGTGGGCACCAATTGTTGATTGAAACACTGCGCCGTGAAGCACAATCGCGAAAATTGGCGCCCGCTGTTTTAACGTTTCAGGACATGCCGTATTGTTTTTTCAGACCGGATGCTTGCCCGCATTTGCTGACACTGCCGGATGAAAAAATTCAAGCCTTTGCACCATTGAACCTTGAACACTTGTTCATCGTGCCGTTTAATGATTCCATTGCCCAACAAAGCGCCCGTCAGTTTGCTGATACATTAGCGCGCAATATAGCCATGAAACTCTTGGTTGTCGGGCCAGATTTCGCATTGGGTCGGGGCCGCGAAGGTGATGTTGCCACGTTATCCATCTTGGGGCAGGAAATGGGCTTCGATGTCGTTGTGCTTGACGAGAAATTGCTTGAGGAAAATGCTCCTATTTCTTCAACGCGCGTGCGCGAGTGTGTGGAAGCCGGGCAAATCGAAGACGCAGCGCGCTTGTTGGGACGGTCTTTTGTTCTTTCTGGCCAAGTTGTAAGCGGCCAACAGTTAGGACGCCAAATCGGTGTGCCGACTATTAACATCCAACCCCATGCGCGCAAAGTGTTGCCGCGAAATGGCG
Organism: Abditibacteriaceae bacterium; assembly: GCA_036399215.1. Lineage (GTDB taxonomy): Bacteria > Armatimonadota > Abditibacteriia > Abditibacteriales > Abditibacteriaceae > DASWNL01. Next base: position 2,873 of record DASWNL010000484.1, on the reverse strand, counting down.
TTTATGCAGTGCGGGCGTTTTTGAATGAAGGTGCAATTTCACACCGCGCCGTTTTGAATATAGGCGTGCGTCCGACTGTAAATGGCGTGAGGCAAAGCATTGAATTTCATATCATCGGTGAGACGATTGAAACGCCGCCACAACAGGCGCGCGTGGAATTTATTGCCCGCTTGCGCGACGAACAGAAATTTCCAAATCTTGATGCCCTGGTTGCGCAAATCAAGAAGGACATCGCGCAAGCGAACACAGTTTTAGGCGCTGAGTTAAATGTCGGCGCCTAAAGTTTTCGAGTGGATTTTAGAGAACAGAGATTCAATCAGAAGACATTTATCGCTTGATCATTTCAAGCAGTCAGCGGCTCATTTTCTTCGTCCAGCCATTGTTCGAGCAGTAGTAAATGGCGTTGGTCACCGTGTTCAAGAAGTTCTGCCATCGCGTTGCGCATGGCTTCGAGGAGAAATGGGGCAAACTCGCTGCGTTCTTCGGCAGCTTTCGCCAATTGATCGTTCAAGCGCAAAATAGCGCGGCGGCAGCGAATATAGAATTGTTCGTCTTCAGTTTCCATCAGGGCACGCTCCGCAAGCGACAATGGTGCATCACTACCCAAGGTGGCAGTGCTGGTGAAATTTGGTTCGGCAAGGTAAGGCATAAGAGTTCAGTTGAAAATTATTCAATCGGTTTGCAAATTCGATTTATGAAGTTGATTCTTTAACAGACAAGGACGTTTCTCGACAGGTTCGCCTTCAGGCTTCGTAATATTGTGTTAGCAGGGCTTTGGTGCGCCGCGTTAATTCAGCGGGCATAAAAGGCTTGCCTAAGTGGTCATTAGCGCCCTGCAAATCTTGCACGGCAAAATTATCGTTAACCAAAGCGCTCACAATCACAACAGGAACATCGCTTTGGCTGCGAATAGCATCCAATACTTCTTTGCCGCTCATGCCGGGCAGCATTATGTCAAGCAAGATCAGATGCGGCTGGAAACTCTGTATCATTTCCAGCCCGCTCACGCCATCAGTGGCACAACGGCATTCGTAGCCTTGCAATTCCAGGCTCACGCGGGTGACCCGCGCTACTTCAACGTCATCTTCAATATGTAAGATGCGATATGGAGAGGCCGCTGTGGGCAGGCGAAGCGCTGCTCGCTCAGAGCTTTGGAGGGTTAGGTTGCTCATTTTGGATTCCATAAAACTCGTTGAGCACAGTCTGAACACGCCGGGCCAGGTTTGGCGGGCTAAACGGCTTACTCATCATACCGGTTACGCCTTCGGGCAGTGGCACATCTCTATCACCAACCAGGGCGCTGACTACTAAAACCGGCAAATCGCTTTTGCTGCGAATGATGTTATAAACTTCCTGCCCGCTCAGGCCCGGCATCGTCAAATCCAGTAGCACCAAATGAGGCTCAAACTCATCAAAATCGCTTAAGGCGCTCACGCCATCCAGGGCCGCTTGAAACTTGTAACCCTGACGTTCCAGGGCCATCCCTATCAACCGCGAGACTTCAAATTCATCTTCAACAATCAAAATGCGAAAAGGTTCGATTGCTTCGGGCAAACGTCGCGCTTTATCACGGCGCTCCTCATTCATTCGGTTATCCCTTCATCTTAATGACTCGCGCTAACTACTTGCGCCAATAGGTCGCGTTAACCAGTTACTTTTACTTTACAACTCGTCCGTTACGAAGTCATTACAATATGGCGGAAAGTTTTATTTTTATCTTTAGTAGTTTAATTTAACGCAGAATTATGACCACGAAAGGGATGTTTTGAGGCGCCTGGAGTTTAAAAACGGCTGGCATAATTATTGGCAAACCTGACAGTTTCTGATTTGTCTAAAAGACTATCATGCGAGCTTCCCTTTTCACTGTATTTTTTGCGTTATCGCCAGTTACTATGGCGGCACCAGTTAGTCCGACAAATAATGCGGCACCACTCTTAGCGCCAGACAGGCAACCGACAGCCCTGCTTTTATTTCGCACCGTCAATCGTGTTAAAGGAATCGTAGCGGCCAAAACTCCTGATACTTCTATAACTTCATTTCCGCTCCTCACGCGCGAGGCCAACCAGGTTTCGTATCAAACCCAGCTTGAGGTTTGGACGCCGCGGACAGTTCTCGAAGACGCTTCCGGCGGGTTACAGAATCTGGCAGGCGTGACGCCCCAGGAATGGGCTTTTCAGGTTACACCAGCCCCCGCCTGGCCTGATTTGCCTGCTGAACCAAAAGAGGAAGCGCAAGAGAAAGAGCCGCCTCTCGTGGATGAGGAAATCAAAGCGGATGATCCACAAAACGCCGTCGAAATCACCGTGCCTGAAACGGCTCACGCGCAAGTGTATTTTGGTTGCGGCGATGTGGTAGCGCCGGAGCAGCCACGAACGGCTCGTATAGCGACAGCCGTTTTGGAACGGTGGCGCCACTTTGGCCGCTTACCCATAGACTGGGGCGGCGTAGGAACACTGGGCGTTACGCAAAATATTTTAAGTGCAGCGCAATTAAGCGAAGCAAAAACCGTGGCGCGGGCGGCAGGCGAGTATCGCTTGATTACTTCCTTTGTGCCCGATTTGAACTTTAACGTCGGCACCGAGCAGCAATTCCTGCCGCCATTACAATTGTCACTGGCAGCGGCGCCTTCGGACTGGTCAAAGCCTTTGCACTTAAGTTGGTTGCCCGTTGAGGGCGCGCGTGGTTATCGCGTGCGCGCCATAGGGCGGCGTTTTAAATCCACCGATCCCAAAGCGGCCATTGTGCTCTGGAGTGCAACGCCGTTGGCACGCTTGCAAAGTGAAGTGCCCGTGATGGATGTGGAAAGCGCCTTGAAAAAAGGCGAAATTTTGCCGCCGACTACATTAAATTGCACAATTCCCGCCGGGATTTTC
>DASWNL010000483.1:0-7016 GCA_036399215.1 Abditibacteriaceae bacterium | reverse complement strand
TTTCAGCTTGTGGTGATAATTCCTTTGCCGGTGGTGGCACTGAGGCAGCCGGAATTGAATCGAGCAGCGATTTTTCACCTTTTGCCCTTCGCACTTTTTCACGCAAAGAAATCTGCGAGGGGTCGAGTGTCAAGGCTTGTTGATAAACACTCAAGGCACCGTTTTGATCGCCTCGTTCATTCAACAAATCGGCATATTGCGCAGCGATAGATGCATCCTGGGGCCGCAAGGTGCGTAACTTCCGCAAGGAAAAAAGGGCACCTTCGTGGTCATTCACTTGTTTTTGCAAGCGTGCTAAACGCTGCCAGGCGCCGGGCAAAAATTCTTCACGTTGCAGTAACTCTTGATAAGCAACGATGGCTTCTTTAATTTTATTTTCCTGGGCCAAACGAGCCGCTTTTTGCAGCAATTCCATTTGCGGCGGCCAAAACATACTGGCTAATGAAGTTGCACTTGCCGACTCGTCCCAAAAGCGTTTGGCAAAGGTTATAGTTTTGGTTGTCTCACCGTTGCCAGACGTCGCGAAACTTTCAACAGCTTGAAGCAAGTGCGGCACGGCGGGGGGCACTTTTCCACTTAAAGCCTGCCACGCAAACTGTTTGCTATTTGCAGGTGGCAAAAACAAATCGTCGCCGTTAGCATTGGTCAAGCGCAGCGAGAAGAAGGCTTCTTGTGCTTCGTCCTCGGCGATTTTAAGCAGTAGCGAATTCCAACCGGCTTCCAATTTTTGTGTAATCACAAATCCATCGGGAGCGAGATATTGCCCGCTGCGTGATTTGTTATCAAGGAAAATGAGTTTGCCGTTCAGCCATAACTTTAGCGCGCCGCTATGATTGATGCGCAGTTGCACCATGCGCGCATACGGCGCATTTAAAGCCGTTGCGCCATAAAAAACTGCCCGCTCCTCACTTTCGTCGCCTAAAAAGCGCCCGACGAGACAACTTCCATCGTTTGCTACAGGTAAAGAGCGCCAGCGCACCGGCCTGTCGCGCTGGTTGTTTATCGTTTTATTAAGGAAGTTTTCACGTTCGGGAGCAAAAACGGTATCAAAACCTGATGCTTCGCCTGATGCCTCACTGTAAAAAGGGCCGGCGACTTGCCAATCGCGCACGAAATCAAGGCTTTTTTCTATCTTTTGTGCTTCCGCCAGCTTCTTTTCCGGTTGGGCAACGCGCCATAGAACCATGCGGGCCGAAGCGCGCAATTCAGGCGTAGCATTGGGTGCATCGGCCTCGCGGGCCGCGCTTTCCAAGTCGGTCAAGCGATTATTTTCCAGGCAAAGCTGCGCGAATTGCAACCACAGCGCATAAGTTATAGATTCGCCAGGTGCGCTTTTGAAAACCGGGCGCCAGGCATTGATGGCGCGGTTCGCATCGCCTTTAGCCAGGGCCGCGTAACCGGCAGCGACAGCGACATCTTTTATTGATTTCGAGACAGCATTGGGCCGAATGGGAGATTTGCTTTTCCTGCGGCGCGCTGCTTCGGCAGGTGGCAGGAGTAAGATAACAAAGAGTGGCACTAAGGCCGCTAACACTTTTATTCGCATGAAAGTTCAACAGGTTTCAACAGGAAAACTCAACAACAAACCCGCAACCAGTAGCGGCTGCGGGTTTGATTTCAAGTTCTAAAATTTTCAAAGACAAAACGCCCTTCGATGACTCGTTTCGGTGACTTAAATTTCCGAGCGCATGGCATCGGCGGGCTGCATTCGCGCGGCGCGCATCGAAGGCACGACGGCGCCAAAAACACTGAGCACCGTGCCAATGACAATGCACATCAAAAGATATTGAATAAAGCTCAACCAGTTAAGGTTGCCCCACACATCAAAGCGCGTCATCAGCATGAACAGGCCACCAATTATAGCGCCCGCCAGCGCGCCAAAAAAGCCAAGCATTCCTGATTCCAGCAGGAACAACTTCACAATGAAATTATCCAGCGCACCAAGGCATTTCATAGTGCCGATTTCCTTGTAACGCTCCGTTACGCTCATCAGCATTGAGTTCGTGATACCAACAACGGAAACCAGCAAAGACATCACAACCAGCCAGGTGTTTTTCTGCGCTTGCTGCGCCAGAATCTGCTGCCCACTGGCCTGCTGCACCAGATTCGAGGTAAGAACGCTCATCAAAAAAGCGATACCGAGCATGGTGCCGGCGCCTGTAATCATGGCGCGGCCCAGGCGAATGGTGATGTTGCGCAAGGCAATGCGAAATGCCTGATTAAAGGGCAGCGAAATCTGCCGCTCGATTTTTACCGATCCGCCGCTTGCCGCCATGAAATCCTCCGCATCACTATTTTTTACTCTTCTTTGATTTGCCCGGCTGTGTGCTTTCGCCGCTGAAGCCGACATAGCCGCGTCGCGCTAATTCCCGGAAAAACTGTTGCACCGAAAGCTCGGCTTCGCGCTCTACCAGTTTATATTCTTTGGCGACTGATCGCGCGATGGTGCCAACTGTGTTTTTTCCATCCAGCAAGCGCCAAACGTGCGTGCCAATAGCATCAAGGGCAATTTTTCGGTCTTCGGGAAGCGGCACAAACAGATTGAGTATTTTCGTTTTCCAATTCTGTTGCCGCTTGATATGCAAAATGACGCGCTCTTCTTCTTCAAACCACTCTAGAGAAGGATTGCGCCAGGGCCGCAAAGCCAGCCAGGCTTTGCGATCTAAACCAGCCCGCGAAGAACGCTTCATTACCAGAAATTTTTGCTTTAACCTTCGCGGCGCGGCAAGCTGCCGCCAAAGCCACCCGAACCAGAGCCATAAGGCGACTGACGACGCGGGCCGCGCCCTCGGCCTCCATGCCCACCATGACCCTGTCCGCCGCCATAGCTATTGCCACCGCCACGATTGGCTGGTGAAACCACAACATAGCGGTGCGGTTCGCGGCCTTCGCTGCCTGTTGCAATTTCGCTGTCGCCGCGCAAGGCAATATGCACCAGGCGGCGCTCATGGGCGGGCATTGGTTCCATTCGAATCGAGCGCCGATCACGCTTGGCGCGGGAAGCGGCATTGCGCGCGGCTTGTTCCAGCGATTGCGCGCGGCGCAAGCGATAGCCGCCGGCATCAACAATCACACGCAGGGCATCGCGCTCGTCGCCGTCTGTTTCATGCACGCGATTATTCAGGGTCAGATTCAGCAAGTATTGAAACGATTGCAGGGTTTGACCGTGCTTGCCGATGAGGATGCCGACATCCTCGCCTTCAATGTCAAGATAAACAATCGGTGTGGCGCTTTCGACTTCTTCAACCGTAGCCGAGGGCGGCGGAACGATTTTTACCTCAGCTTCCAATCCCATGCGCTCTAAAAAGTCCTGCGCCAAACCTTGAGCGCGTTGCGCTTGTGCCGGATCAACTTCGCGCGCTACAATCCGAGGCGCCTCCGTTTCAACGGATTCTTCCACTTCTTCTAAATCAGCGCCTTCATCATCGTAATCCGGCACTTCAATGGTTTCTTCTTCAACTTCGTCAGTTGCTTCTTCAATGCTGCCGGTGGAAATGGTGCTTCCGGTAGCGCCGTTTTCGGTAGCGCTACTGTTGGAAGTGCTGCTTGTAGAAGTTTCAGCATCACTCTCGACACCACTGCGGCGCGGACTAACGCGAACTGTGACGCCTTTCTCGGTTTTTTCGAGAATTTCCACTTCCACGTCGTCGCGTGTGGCGCCGACCATCATCAATGCTTGTGAGATCGCGGCTTCTTCACTGGAAGCCTTCAAGCGCACTGGACTAAAGTGCGGTGTGTTTGCCATGCCATTGCCTCTAATTTGAATAAGATATACGAAGTTCTAAATCAAAAATGATTTTCCAAATACTGAAACAGCTTTCTGGTAGCAGTTTAATAGCGACGCTTGCGCCGAGAACTTTTTGAAGCCGCACCAGAGGTTCCACTCGCAGTTGCACCCGAAGCCCCGGAGCCGGCATTTTTGCCGGTGCCCGCGCCTATTTTAGCGCCTGACTCGGCACCATTTTCATGGCCGTTTGCCGCGCTTTTGCCATTACTACTCGCCTTGCCGTTGCTGTTTGCTTTGCCATTCAGTGTGCCATTTAGCGACTCGCCTTCGCTAAAGGCTTCCGCTTCAGGCATCTTCAACTTCGCCTTTTTTGCACTCGTTTTTACACCATCTTTGGGGCGCGGTGGGACGGCGTCTTGCGCTTCTTCAACAACAAACGCCGGTGCCGGGGAACCTAAAATGGATGTGATAACGCGTTTGTCTGGATCGTTGGCTTTCATCATGCGATATTGCAGAATCGTCGAAGTGATGTTGAACAGCATCCAGTAAAGCGCAAATGCAGAAGGATAGGTCAGCAGGAAAAACGGAAACATCGGCATCATGAACATCATCATGCGCTGCTGCTGGCGCTGCGTTTCATCGGTAGGCGGCAACGAAGAAATGCGAAACGATACAAACATCGTGATGCCGTAAAGCACTAAGAGCACAATGTCGGGCCGCGCTAAATTGGCAATCCACAAGAACGAAGCGCCAGCCAATTCCATCTTGGCTTCGTAATGTTTCATGGCGGGCGAGACAATGTAGAAGAAAATCGGCACTTGCAAAAGACCCAGGCCGCAACCGAGCATCGGGCTAACGCCATGACGCCGCTGCAAGTCTTGAATCTCCTTGACCATCGCCATTTGCGAGGCTTGATCGGTTTTGCCTTTGTATTTCTCCTGAACTTTCTTCATCTCCGGCGCGATGACCTGCATGCCCTTCATGCTGTCGTATTGCTTTTTCGTCAGCGGCTGCATGATCACGCGGGTGCAGACGGCGAAAAACAAAATCGCCAGGCCATAAGAATACGCCGGATGACGATCTCCAAAAAGCTGCACGACTTTATCAACCGACTGGTAAAGGCCGGTAGTCTGATAATACTGATCTACTCGGTGCAAAACGCTGTTGGGGTCGGCATTACCCGGCCCGCCCAGAGCCTGAATAACGGTTTTTTGGACAAATTGCGGCGCGTCGTCCGTGCTTTCCGGCGTTTGAACATAGATTTTGAGGTTATTGAACTCTGAACTGCTCCGGCTTTTTTGCAGCAACTTTTCAAGTTCCCAGGCTGCCTCACGCGAGGCAATGCCTTTGGCTTTTCCCCTGCGCCACAACATATCGCCTTTTTGATAAATCGCCTGGGCGTCTAAGGCATCATTTGTATGGTAGGTAATGGCTTCATCGTAAATGTCACCTGTCCACGAACGGCTGAAAAAGCTGCCCGGAATCGTGACAGGCTCCATTTTTTGCAAAATGTATTGCTCGATGAGGCCAATGCGCAGGCGCGACCATTGAGCCAGGCCATCATTGGGATTTTCTTTGATATTCTTTTGCAGTTTGGCGATTTCTGTTGAAGCCGTAGCAGGGGTAAGGCGTGCGCCATCTGCGGGGTCAATGCCCTGAAAGGCTTTTTGAAGTGAATCGGCCTTGCGTGGTGCAACAGCGGCGTTTTGTTGTTGCGGATTAAAGTATTGAAAAATAAAATAAACCGCAACAAAAGACAGCAAAAAATTAAAAAGCAGTTGCTCTTTGGCCGAGCGTTGGTTATTCATCTAAGTCCCTGAAATCGCCTGATACAGCTTTCAAACGGCTTTAAATACGGCGTCAACATTCAAATTATTGAGTGGGATTATGGGCTTTGCCGGATGTTTTCTGAATTATCGTTTTTCAAACCGTCATCCCGTATATCGTCCCGTCCATTCCGGCGCGGCCAGAAGAGCCATTTTTCCGGCACAGGATCATAACCGCCGCGCGCTAAAGGATGACAACGGCAAACGCGGCCTAATCCCAGCCAACCGCCGCGCCACAAGCCAAAACGCTCAATCGCCTGGTAAGTATAATGGGAACACGTCGGGTAGAAAAAACAGGACGGCGGCGTCAAGGACGAAATCCAGCGCTGGTAAAAACGAATCAGCCCTAAAGCCACTTTGTTAGCCATCTTCCAAGCCATTTCGACCTGCCAACGCACTGAAGTTATCTTTGGTTCCTCAGGCGAAATTTAAGGAAAATTACTCGCCATGCGGTTTTTCAGGCGGTTTTTCACTTGCCAAACGCGCCGCGCGCTGTAAAAGCTGCGTGAACGTGGCGTTTAATTCCTCAAAATCGGCCTCATGTGCGGCAGGCGTCGCCACGAAAATTAAGTCGCACTCTTGTAAGGCACTTTTCCACCGCGCTAAAGCCGGATGGCGGCGGTAACATTCGCGCATTCGACGCCTTAAACGATTGCGCTTTGCTGCCTTAGCCTGCTTTTTCGGCACGACAAAAGCGGCGCGCGGCCCGTTTTCCACTGGTTTTAGCTGAGTTCCGCTGCTTTCTGCTGTAAAACGGCGCCAAACACGCACGCTTAGGAGAGGATGCCGCGCCGTTTTACCTTTGGCGAATGCTTCAGCGAACTCTTTTGTTTTTAATCGTTGAGGACGGGACAGCATTTCAGTGCTCGGTGGTCAGTGAGCAGCAGTCAGACTATCTGCTCACTGACCACCGAGCACTGGATTAGCATTGCGTCAATTTTTGCCGGCCTCTGGCGCGGCGACGGGCGATAACGCGGCGTCCGCCCGGCGTGCTCATGCGAGCGCGAAAACCATGTTTGTTCTTGCGAGGGCGCTTTTTAGGCTGCCAGGTGCGTTTCATCGTAATTTCCTTCTGTTAAATTTAAGGCGCGCCACTTTTTTGCTTTAACGGCACGCTCTAATTCGTTTCTTTTCCAGTGGGTTGCTATCACCCATTCAAAGCGCAGGCAGTTTAGCATGACCCTATTTTGCCAACAAGCCGCCGTTTAGCGATCTTTTGATTTCCAGTCATTTCCAAAGCCATCGCCAAAAGTTTGTCAATTTTTTAAAACAACAAAAAAGACTTCTAAAAGGTCTTGTGCCGCACCCAAGACTTGTCTATAATCCGCTCTATCCAAAAATTAGGCGCCGGTGTTGCTCTGTTACTACAGCCAACGCGCAATGGTAACTCTTAGGCCATACGCTTTCATCACAGCACACCCAAATCTACTCCGGCAACACGCATTTTAAGTGTTAAATCGGGA
>DASWNL010000482.1:0-9840 GCA_036399215.1 Abditibacteriaceae bacterium | reverse complement strand
CAGGTGGAATCCATACCTTTGCCTATTTGCAGCATAAAGCTGTGAACACTCTTCTTTATGGATTCCACCTGCCCAGAGGGCACCCGGCGCGGGAATGACAACTATTTTGTTTCGACCTGTATCCTATCTTGCGATACACCCTCTTTAGAATGACAAAAAACGCTCTTTGCAAATCAAGCTAAAATAAAAGCGGCACGCGCATGATAAAGATTGAATTTTTCAGGCTGCCGCTTTCTCCTAACCTTCATGGACGCCACTTTTTTGCCCTCCGGCAATCCGGTTCTCACCCGCGAGTTGCGCGTGGTGCTGCGTAATGCGCGCACTTTTGCCCTGCTGGCGATTTATGTTTCGCTGCTCGGCGCCGTTGTCATGTCGAATTTCCCTGCCGGGCAGAATCTATCAGTTGATGATAGCGGGCGCGCCACCATGGGCCGCGATTTGTTTCGCACTTTCTTCATTGCACAGTTGGTTTTAGTTCTGGTTTTGGTGCCTGGCTTAGCGACAGGCGCTCTTGCGCAGGAGCGCGAACGGCGCACCTTAGAGCCGCTCTTACTCACGCCGATGACGCCGCTTGGCATTGTGTGGGGCAAGGCATCCGGTGTTTTAGCACTTGCCGGTTTGCTGCTGTTGGCTACGCTGCCGTTAACTTCGCTTTGCTTTTTATTAGGCGGCGTTTCGCCGGGCGAATTGGTATCGGCTTACGCGGTTTTGCTGGGATTGGCCTTGTTTACCACAGGTTTAGGCCTTTACTGCGCCTCAAAGTGGGCTTCGACCACACAGGCCACGCTCTTGTGCTACTCCTACCTGCCGGTCTTATTAGCGCTGATTATTATTTTCGTGGCGCCGGGAATGTTAGTAACGGGGCTTCTCATTTTAGCGTGGTGCTTCCATCGCTTTGCTTTGTGGTGGCGAAGCAAGCGCGAAGCGTCCCTGCCCAAACTGCTTGGCCCTTTGTGGGAAGTGCTGCTCTGGATTGTTGGCGGAGCGCTTGCTGTGCTGTTGCTGTATTTGATGATGACCAATTATGAAATCGGCATGATGGTCGTCGGCGTGGTGTTTTTAGCTTCGTATTTGTTCGTTGTCGCGTATGCCATTTTGCGTGAAGCGGCACGTGAAGTGGCCCAAAGACCGGCGCCTGTTGGCCCGATGCGCGAACGCTTGCATGATTTTAAAGACGAATGGCAGCGTGCCGTTGCGGCGCCCGATACGGTTTATTTGCCCTCTCCGACCGGCCCCTATTCGTATTCACCTATCGCGCCGCAGACTGACCCTTTTGCCGCTTTAGCACGCAGCGATAATATGCCTTTGCCCGGCCAGAATCTGCAAGCGATGCAGCCGGCAGCGCCAGGTGCTGAGCCTACAACCGCTCCTTTGCCCGCTGCTAGCACGCCGCGCTCTTCGTCGCGTAAGGAAACCGTCACTTATGGCGTCGAGCCGTTTTTATCGGATAGCCTCAATCCAATCTTCGCCAAAGATATGCGCTCCGGCTTGTTTGGCAAGGCGCATTATTTTTTTCGTTTCGCTTACGGCATTACGATTTTTACCGAAGTGCTGATGCTATTTTTTATTGCCGTTGATTCGTCATCCAACAGTCTTTACAATCTCGCCGCTGCCTGGGGGCAGATACACCTGGTTTTATTAATGGCAGCGGGCGCCTTTTTCGGTGCGCGTGGCCTGGCGCCCGAACGCGAGCAGCAAACCCTGCCGCAGCTTTTAACCGTTCCGCTGCACTCGTCCACGATTATCGGCGGCAAGATGATGGCGGTCATGGCTTATACCTTTTACGTTTTTCTGATGGCCTTGCCGCTTATGTTGCTTTTACCGATGCTGGGCGAGTTGCCCTGGGGCATGGCGCTGTCGTTCTTAGGGTTGGAACTGGTCTTTGGCGCTTTCGCGGCGGCCTGGGGCTTGTTTTGCTCGATTGAATGTTTAACCGTGCGTCGCGCTCTCGGCTGGGCGCTGGGCGGCATTTTAGTGTTGATGTTGGGCGGGCCACTGCTCGGCGCCGTTGTCATGGGCCTGAGCAATGGCTCAGGCGATTCCCCTGTGCGATGGTTGAACGAAACAGTGAGTTTGCTGTTGCCCTTGCCGGCTCTGGAAGGCGTGTTGAATCTGTTTAATGCAAGTGGCCTTCGTCCTTCTTCCAATGGAAGCGACCCGATTACGCTGAGCGTCACTTTTGCCACGCTGCTTATCTATGCGACGCTGACCGCTCTTTTACTTTTCATAACGGCACGCTCTTTCAAGCATTACGCGCAGACGGTTTAACAATTTCTCGTTCTTTCATGTTTTTAGTCTTCTTTTCATGCCCCGCTTTTCCCCGCTTTCTTTTAAACAGCGATTTTCCAAAAGGCCTGATAAGCGCGCTGAGAACTGGCAGCGCACGGCGGCATGGGGCGTGTTGTTGGGTTGCACTGTTGCCCTAAGCGTTCTACTGCTGCTTTCTCACTCATCTATCGGCGGTAGATTGCAATATGACACGTTGGACTTTTGGTTTCGCTTGCGCGACCCGCTTTTGCCGCGTGCCGTAGCGATTTTAGCGATTGACGAAGATACCATTCATCGCTGGAACGGACGCAGCGTCCAAGCGGACGACATCTCGCGCTTGCTGCGCGAATTGAAAAGACAACAAGTGAGCGCGGTGGCTTTGGCCCTGCCGGAGTTAGCAACGGCCACTCTCCGCGAACGCGAGCAAAAAACCTTAGCGCAGGGCTTAAAACAAAGCGGCATTGGCTTTTTGCCGTTGCACTTTCGCAATGCAGCGACACTCTCTGTGCCGCGTGCGCCGCTGGCTATTGAACCCCTGGCCGGTATAGATAAGTTTGTGGTGGGAGCAGGGCAAAAAAGCCCGATGTTGCAGGGACAAGATGAGCCTTTAAGCCTTTATTCAACATTGCGTTTAGATAGTCCTGATGCCACGCTCTTAGCCAGTGCATCGGGTGGCGGGTTTTTGAATTTTCCTCTCGAAGCCGATGGCCGCGTGCGCCAGGTGCCGCTGCTTTTGCCACATGATGGCGATTTGTATCCGGCCTTGCCGTTAGCTGCTTTTTTAGGCGCCCGGCGCTTGAATACTCCCACTTCGCGCTCCAATGTTCGCCTGGTTAATGGATTAGGACAAACGGTGCCGTTTTCGCACGCGCAGGCCATAAACGTTGGCCCTTTTGTTTTCCCCTGTCGCAGCGGCCATCTACTGCTTAATTTTCCAACCGGGCCATCCCTGGATGCGCCGCTTGCCGGTGACGCGCGCCACGACCCGTTGGCAATTTCGCCCTCGCCTTTTCACACCATTTCCGTAGATGCCGCCTTGCGAAATCCGCGCGTTTTAGCGCCTTTGAAGGGTAAAGCTGTTGTTATCGGATTAACCGCACCGGCACGCACTGTTTTCTATCAGGGGCCTAATAGCCGTCGCGTGCCCGGCGTGGAAATTTATGCCATAGCATTGGATAACCTCCTGACCAATCGCGCCCTGCATCGCCTGCCGGATATGTGGCTCTGGCTTTTTACGTTTGTGCCCAGCGCGCTCATTGGCGGCTTTGTAACGGCACGTCGCCCCAGTTGGAGTGGCCTTGTCACCTGCACTTCGCTGTGTGTCATCGCGCTGTTGTCATTGGGCTTGTTCGCGCGCAATGTGTGGCTGGATATTTCGGCGCCCTGGCTCAGTGGGAGCTTGACTTATGTCATTGGCGTGGTTTCCCGCGCACGCCGCCAGGAGCGCGAAAGCACGCGCGTGGAATCTACTATTGAAGCTGTATCGCAGGTCAGTGAAGTCATCGCGGCGCAAACGCAGCCCAATGAACTTTTTTCGCGATTGTTGGATTGGGCGATGGATTTGATGCAATCGGACAGCGCCGCCGCGCTTTTGCTGGATGAAGACGGCCAGACCCTGCGCTTTGCCGCTACTACCGGCCCCAAAGCTGCCGATGTCTTGCCTTTAACCGTCAAAGTGGGTGAAGGCGTGGCCGGTTGGGTAGCTTTGCACGGGCAACCGGCTATTGTCAACGACACGCAAAGTGATGCGCGCTTTGCCCGTCACTTCGACCGCGATACCGGCTTTGCCACGCAGTCCATTTTATGCGTGCCGCTACGCTTGCAGGGCAAAATTTTGGGTGTCATCGAAGTCATTAATCGCGTGGATGGACACCCTTTCATGCCCGGTGATGCCGACTTGTTGATGGCCGTTGCCAACCAGGCCGCTGTGGTGTTGGAAAACGCCCGTTTATATGAAGTTTTAAACCTGCGCGTCGAGCGTTCGGAAAGCGCCCTGGAACGCAGCAACCGCCGCCTGGAAACCGAACGAAATTTATTTTCGGCAGTTTTGCAAAGCATGACCGGCGGCGTAATCGTAACCGATGCCGAGGGGCAAATTCAACTGGTTAATCCCGCCGCGCAGCGCCTTTTGCCCGAACTGACCGGCTGGAATCAGAAGCCTTTAGACGAGCGGCGCATCAGCAATCTCATTCCCGATTTCTTTTTGGATGCCACGATGCCGCGTGTCGAACTAAAACGCGGCGACCCCGATGCGCCGCGCCTCATTGAAGCACAAAGCGCGCTCTTGCATGGACAAGATGGGCAGGCAGATGAAAATCCTACCCTGCACAACATGGCTTCGGGCTGGATTGTTGTTTTGGATGATGTGACTGAGGCGCGCTACATTGATCGCGCCAAAAGCGATTTCGTTTCATTCGTTGCCCACGAAATGCGCTCGCCGCTTACTTCTATTGCCGGCTTTGCTTCAATGCTGCAGCGCAATGAGGGCCTGTCCAATACGGCCTCGCGGGTGCGCTTTTTAGGTTTAATTAAGGGAGAAAGCGAACGACTTACACGCTTGATTAACAGCTTGTTGGATGTGGCGCGCATCGAAGCCGGACGGCCTATTGAGCTTCTGCGCGAAGAACAAGATATTCAAGAATTAGCTTTGGCCGCTTGCGAATCGCAGCGTGCTTATTCAAGCCGTCACACCATTGTTTGCAATGTGCCGCCGCAACTGCCGCCCGTCTGGGCCGACCGCGATAAAGTGCTGCAAATTTTGATTAACCTCATCTCGAACGCGCTGAAATATGCGCCCGGCGGCCAGGTGATTGTCAGCGCGCGGCGCGCCGGTGAATTTATAGAAATCAGCGTGCGCGACGAAGGCCCAGGCATTCCCCAGGAACAACGCCGCCTTTTGTTCGAGCGCTTTGGCCGCGCGACTACACCCGTTGCGGGCGCCGGTAGTGGCGCCAAGCCAACAGGAACCGGGTTGGGCCTTTTTCTGGCCAAGCATTTAACCGAAACGCACGGCGGCACCATCCGCGCTTCCAGTGGCGCAAGCGGCGGCGCGGTTTTTACATTCACTTTGCCGGTTGCGGAAGCGGAAAAACCTGTAAGTGAAATTGACATCGAAGAAAACGCAGCATTGTAGGGGCGCCGGGTGCCCTCCGGGCGGATTGCGCCCAATGTCCCAAAGCGTAACTTTTCAGCTATATCCATTGCAAGATTCGTTATGCTTTTTAATGCATGAGCCAATCGCAACCTAACATTCTGCTCTTTCTTACCGACGATCATGGCGCGTGGGCACTGGGCGCCAATAATAACCGAGAAATTCGCTCGCCGCTTTTAGATAGCCTGGCCCGTGAGGGCGCCAATTTTCGCAACGCCTTCACGCCGTGTCCTGTTTGCTCACCGGCCCGTGCATGTTTATTAACCGGGCGCACGCCTTCGCAAGTCGGCATTCACGATTGGCTGGGCGAACACGAACAAGACATTGCCGAGCGCGATTGGCTTGAAGGCGAAATCACTTTGCCTGAACTGCTCCATGATGCCGGTTATCATTGCGGTTTGTCCGGGAAGTGGCATCTGGGCCGTTCGCATTATGTGCCGCGCGGCTTCGATTGGTGCTTTGGCTTGCCCGGCGGGCAGGGTGATCATCGCAGCCCCTACGTTTATCATCTCAACGGCCAATCGCTGCCGCGCCATGCCAATAAGACGCAACTGATAACTGATTATGCGCTCCAATTTTTAGAGCAAGCGCCATCGGATAAGCCCTTTTTCTTGAATGTCGGTTACATCACTACACACTCACCTTACGCCCAACAAGAAGAGGAGTTACTGGCGCTTTATGAGGATGCAACGTTTGAAGATATTCCGCTTTATAAAGCGCATCCCTGGCACAAGAATGAGGGCTTAAGCAATGGCGAACATGACCGCGAGACTTTGCGCTCGCATTATGCCAACTATTACGCTGCCGTAAGCGAAATTGACCGCAACGTAGGGCGCATCTTGGAACAGTTACGTCAAAGTGGGTGCCTGGAAAATACTCTGGTGATTTACGTTTCCGATCATGGCTGCGCTTTGGGACATCACGGTTTTTGGGGCAAAGGCAACTCGACACGGCCTTTGAACATGCACGAAACGAGTCTGCGTGTGCCACTTTTGATGCGTTGGCCGGGTCGCATCCAGCCGGGCACAATTATCGAGCATTGTGTGGATCATTACGACCTGTTTCAATTCATCTGTTCTGCTGCGGGCGCGACTTTGCCCCAACGGGCTTATCCGGGCAGTGATTTCAGCGGCTTGTTGCAAAATCCCGATGCGGCCTGGGACGATGTGCATTTTGGCGAATACGGCGATTTGCGCATGATACGCACGCCGCATTACAAATTGGTGCGGCGCTATCCCAACGGGCCGGATGATCTTTTCGATTTAGGAGCCGACCCTGATGAAACGCGCAATTTAGCCCTTTTGCCGGAATACGCCGAAACCCACGCGGCGCTTTTGCAGCGTTTGGAAGAATGGTATGCCGTTTATGAAGAGCCTTCTAAAAGTGGCCTGCGTGTCAAAGAGTTGCCACGTCATAATGCCGGGGCCGAAGCCTGGCGCGATGGGTTGCGGGAAGCCAGAGGCTTGCAGGTTTATTAAAATTTCAAAATCATGAGACGTTCTTTGCTTTTCACTTCTTTAATGGCGCTTTGTCTTGTAAATTGCGCAGGGGCGCAGGACACGGAAACCACTGTTGAGCGGCCCGCCACGCCTTCCACTGCGCCCACTACACCTGTTGCGTCCACCTTGCCGGCTAACGAATTTCTTTTAAGAGAAGGCGAAATTTTGTTAACCGGCAAGGTGACCGGCGTTACTGTTGCGCGTGCTGCCATTTCAATCTTCGCCGATTCCTTTATGGTGCCCAATGGCAACTCCAAAGTCATTGACCCGCCGCGCCCTAAATCAATTACCCTGTCCGACCCGGCCCTTGTTTTTAGTCCTCCCGGTGCCAATGCTCAGACGACTCAGAGTTTTCCATTAGCAGTTTTGCGGCGCGGCGATGACATCGCCGTTATCGGGCGCGAGGGCGGCCAATCGTTTGCGGCGCGCTTGATTTACTTTCGCGCTTCCTTGCCGGGTTTATTGCAAGAGCGCACTAAAGCCGGATTTAAAACCAAACTTATCGAAAACAATTACCAACCCGGTGGGCCGGTTGCCGCCGCCGAAGGCTTTGAAATTGTCCGTTACCCTTCGCCTGCCGGTGAACTGGCGGCCTATTTATCTCCTGATCCGGGCGAGGGCAAAAAGCATCCGGCGGTTTTGTGGGCGCATGGCGGCTTTAATGGCATCGCTCCGGCTACGGCAGAGCAGGCTAAGCCTTTTATTGAAGCCGGCTGCGTAGTGATGTGCCCCTCGTGGCGTGGCGAAAATGATAATCCCGGAAAGTTTGAACTGTTTGGTGGCGAAATTGAAGACGCTGTAGCCGCGCTGAATTATCTGGCGCAGTTGCCTTATGTCGATGCTTCACGCCTTTACATGGCCGGGCATGGCACGGGTGGCACGATTACGCTGTTAACTGCCGCATCCACGCCGCTTTTGCGGGGGGCGTTTTCTATGGGCGGCGCGCCGGACATCGCCAATGTTTTACGAAACGGGGGCTACGAGCATATTCCTTTCGATAAGGCGAGCGATGCGGAAGTAAAATTCCGCTCGCCGGTCAATTGGGTGAATTTAATTCGTGCGCCGCTGTGGTATTTTGAAGGCGCAAAGTCGTTTTATGTAACCGACGCCAAATGGATGGAAGCTTCAGCACAGCGTCAGGGCGTGGCTTTGCGCGCCTATATTATCGAGCGTAACGATCACTCTACGATTGTGAACCCTCTCGTGAAAGCCATCGCGCAGAAAATTCAAAATGATACCGGCCCGACGGTGAATATTGCATTCAGCGTTGATGAGTTGAAAGACCTGTTTCCTCCTGAAACGCCAATCGGCGTGACGAAATAACGCCTAAGGTTGAGTAGTTAGCGCCAAGAAGTTATGTCATTCCGAGCGCAGGACGCAGCCCGAAGTCGAGGAATGACAAGCACGTAATACATTTGCTCTTGCTATAAAATGACAAAATAAAAAGCCCGCAGTAAAAGTGAATTCACTTTTACTGCGGGCTTTGGATGGTTAAACGAATGGTGACTAATGCCTGCTCAATGGCGTCCCATGACGCGGCGTTGATAACGCTGATAGGCTTGTTCCACCAGTTCAAGCGGGATGCTTTCACTGGCGGCCTGCCCGGTGCGGTCATGGGCGCGGTCACGCAAACGGAGATACAAGCCGTGGGCTTGAGCTACCAAATGTGACCATTCATGGCTGTTGCGGTTCATGTGCGTTCGGACGGCAACTTGCCGTCGCTGTTCACTTCCTTTTGCTTCCTGATTACTTCCGAAACCGCGTCCATTTTAGCAGGAGCTTGCTTCGGACGCAACTTTGGAACGCAACCGCATCATGCCAAGTTTTTGCCACTGACAAAAAAATCCCTGCCGAAAATTCATTTTCGGCAGGGATTAAGATTCAACTCTTTTTGGCGGGCACAGCTACTTTGTAGCCACCACCATTTTTTTCGTTGAAAGTTTTAACGATTTTGCTGGGGTTAGTTTTCTTGGCATCGTAAGTCACGCTAACGTCACCCTTACTGCCGTTCTTCTTGCCAATCTTGGCCTTTTTGACGCCGGTCACTTTAAGCAGAGCCGCTTCCACACGGGGCGGGCATCCTACTGGTCAGTGCATCCCCGAAACGGAGAGGAGGACGCTTTTGGCGGTGGCTTTTTGCGCTTTGGGAGCAGGAGCAGCGTGGACGTTAGTATCCAGCAAAGCCGGGCCACAAAGGGCAGCGCCGGCAACCGCAGCAACGGTCAGAGCGCAAAAGCCTGTGTGCATCTTTTTCATGTGAGCCTCCAGAGAGAAATTTCACGCCGCGCTTCACTTGTGTTGTTTCACTTGCATTTTGACGGGCGTGATGCTTTCAGTTAGACAGGTTTTGCTCACTGTGACAATTCAAATATAGTTCAAGAGTTTGTCAAATCGCGTGGCGCGGGCCGGCGTGTCAGCAAGCGATAAGCGATGATTAGTGGCAGCCATAGCGGCGAATAGGCAAAGACCCAGATAAGCAATTTGATTGGCAGGCGCGCGGCAGCTAAAAAGGTGTCGCCGGCGCCGGCTAAAGTTTCGTTGAGTTCTTGCGAAAAACCGCCGGTTGGCGTGAGAGATTTTTCTTTGAGTTCAAGCGTAATCGCCGATAAGTCGGACAGTTTTCGCATCAGTTCCAGCCGCGCTCGTGCTTGAGAGGCCTCAACGCGCAGGCGTCGCACTTCAGCGCGCAATTCCCACGGGTCGGCGGCATACTTCTTTTTCTTGCGAGCCGCTTCGATGCGCGCTAAGGCTTCTTTGAGTTGCAATTCGCGCGTAGTCAGTTCACTTGTTAAAACATTCTTGGCCTGCTGCGAATCGCTGAACTGCTCGGTAATGTCTTGCCCGGTCACCTGTTTGGCGCGCACTTCGCCCAGTTGTGAAAGTTCGCTGACTATGCCTTCAAAACGCCCGACAGGCACACGC
>DASWNL010000481.1:0-2278 GCA_036399215.1 Abditibacteriaceae bacterium | reverse complement strand
ATGCAGAATTCATCACAGTAGGCGCCTGTTTTTATTTAGTTAAAGGTGCCGGGGAGGGCTATTATGCCGGTTTTAGAAGAAGCAACTACTTCACGGAATGCTCCAAAATTGCGGCGACGCGAAGTAAATGAAGTCAATGATACAATTCAAGAAATTGAAAATGATCTAATGGATCGCGCCTCATTTCAGGCTCGCGCGGCGCATCACGCGCCCGGTAGCGAGCATTATGCTCATTTTCGCGGCGATTTAGAAACCGCGCCCAAAGTCCGCACCCGCTTTGTCGGCGCGCATCGTCATGTGCCTGCCCGTCAAACCCAGGAAACCAGCACCGCCACGTTTTCTGCATTAGATGAAGACGCATTGATTTTCCATGAGGTAAGGGCTGCTGTTAAAGAAGCTACACCTGTGCCGATGGAAGAAGTTGTAGCCGAAGCCGCCATGCGCCGTCGCCGGGCCAGAGCGCCGCATCGTGCCTTTCGCTTAACCAGCACTCAAATGATGATTGGCGGCTTATTGTTAGGGCAGTTGCTGATGGTTTTATGGCTGCAAAGCCAATCGCTGGCCTTGCGCAACAAAGATCACAAACTACGCCGCGAAATCGCTCAGACACATGAGTTAATCGCGCAAAAGAAGAATCAAATTTCCAAACTCGATTCAGAAGCACATTTGAATCAACTGGCGGGCCAGATGCGCTGGGGCAAGGCACCGTTAACTAACTTTGACAAAATCAACGATACCCGTCGTCTGACAAAGCCGGAAATGGCTGCCCTAAGTGACAAGCCGTTGAACGGTGACCGCCTGGCACGCGCCGATTGAAATAAAGCCATTCATCAGCCATGCGCTTTAAAAGTTCTTTTTCCTCTTCCGCCCGCCTTTCTTCCAAAGGCGGGCGCGCCTTTGCTATAGGCCAATCATCGGCGCCGGCGGCGGAAGTTGCTGCACCAAAAGTGCGCCGCACACCGGAAGAGTTGGCCTTGCGTGGCACACGTTCACGTATTGAGGGCACCTTTTACGTGTTGACGATTTTGATGGTAGGCTTAGCCGCACGCTTAGTTTGGCTGCAAGCTTCGGGTGAGGCGCCGAAAAAGTTGGAAAAGCCGGTTGTCCTGACAGCCGCGCCGCGTCGCGCCGATATTTTAGCGCGCGATGGAACCGCTTTGGCTGTGACATTGGATGAATACACCATCGCAGCAAATCCACGCGGCATCAAAGAAAAAGAGAAAATGGCGCGGCTGATTGCCCAGACCATTGGCGGCGATGTGCAAAAGTATCGCGCCTTGCTGGACAAGATCGAAAGACCAAACGGCAAGCCGAACTATTATGTGCGCTTGGCCAAGCGCGTTTCTAAAGAGCGTTTGGATGAACTCAAGAAACTGCAAAGCACCAAAGGCTTGACCAAAAACGCCAAACGGTTGCGCCGCGAGTTTTGGGCGCCGATTTCGTGGGAAGCCACACCGCGCCGCCACTATCCTTTGAAGGACGCGGCCTGCCAGCTTGTCGGCTACACCACGCCCGACGGCAAAGGCGCCACTGGTTTGGAAGCGGCCTGGAACGCCGAACTTTCGGGCAAGCCGGAAGAGGTCGTATCGCAGGTGGATTCCTATGCGCGTCCCGTCCCGATGTTTATCAGCGATTGGAAGCCATCGGTTCAAGGGCGCAGCATCGTCACCACCATTGATCGGCAAATTCAAGCGGCGTGTGATGAAGCCTTAGCGCGGATGTCCAAACAATATAAACCAAAACTCGCGACAGCAATTGTGCTTGATCCGCGCACCGGCGAAGTTTTGGCGATGTCCAGCGCGCCGGCTTTTGATTTGAACAACCCGGATATGACAACCGGTGCTTTAACATCCAATCGTTGCCTGCAATATGCTTATGAGCCGGGTTCGACCTTTAAAGTTATCACGGCGGCGGCGGCCATAGAAAATGTGCCGAACTGGCAACGTTATTCGTTTGGCTGTGCCGGTTCACAGCGTGTGGGCGCGCATAATATGCACTGCTGGATTTCCAGCACCTCCAAGCGTGCCCATGGCAGCGAGGATTTATCGGAAAGTATTCGTGATAGCTGCAACTTCGGCGTTTACGGCTTTGCCCGCCTGGCCGGGCGCGACACGATGTTGGATTACATGAAGCGTTTTGGTTTGGGGCAGCGCATGAAAATGGCGCAATTGCGCGATCATGCCGGAGCATTGCCGGTGCCCGCTAATCCGGCGAAGTGGGGCGAAGCGCAATTCGCCAACATTGCGTTCGGGCAGGGCATGATGCTGACACCAATGCA
>DASWNL010000480.1:0-2915 GCA_036399215.1 Abditibacteriaceae bacterium | reverse complement strand
CATGTTTGAAAAACGCGCACAGCTTCTGGCAAAGCAAGTAGAAACCTATGCCACAGCGCATGGGCGGCCTGATTTAGGGCAAGAGATAGGTGCCTTAGCTCTGCAAGAAGGACGGGTTGCCGACCAATTGTCCGCTGTTTTTCGGTCACAGCAGCCATTTGGTGGCTTGGACCAGCGCCCTATTATCTGGTCAATTTCGCTTTACTGGGTTAGTGCCTTGCTGCTTTTGCTTTTGCCGATGCTGGCTTTTTGGTGGTTTCTCCTGGGTGGTGCTCTGCGCGTGGCGCGAGTGCCCGCCGCAGAAATCACCTCGCGCGAAATCGCTTTGCCTGTTACTGTGGCAGTGGGATTGACGGCTTTCCTCTGGGGCACAGGCGTGGCGTGCGGAGCCAGTTGGCGCTTGCTGTGGCTTGGCATCTATGACGTTGCGCCCATGGTAATAATCGGCGGCATAGGCGCTTTCATTCTTGGCTTGTTGTGGCCGGTTCCCCTTGCAGCCTGGCTGATAAAACGTAGGGCGCGGCGCCATGAAGAAAAAACACAAGGCGAAGTGCCGCGCGGCGCCCGCGAAAAATGGGCAGCTATCGGCAGTCGCTTTCGGCTTGCGTCATTTTTACAGATCAGTGCACTCTATGGTTTGGTTTTCACCACGTTGACGTGGTGGTTTTTCACCGTCACGGCACAAGACCAGACTTCGTGGATTGAACTTTTGATGCTCGATAGCATGGGCTTTAAGTTTCCCTTTGATTTGGGAATGGTAGTGAATTGGTTTCCGCTTTGGCCACAATTGGCTTTTGCTCTGGCCCTGGCGTTTTTGTGGCTGCGCGAAATTTTTGCGCGCGATAAATTGCGTGTGGCTTATCAGTTGCGTCTGCTGCGCTCGACATTCGGTGCTCTTATCGTGACGGGCAGCGTAGCCTATCTGCTTTTGTTAGTGCTTATGATTCCAGTTCGCACGCGGGCCAATGTTGCCGTCCATCAATATGTGCAACGCGGCGAAGTTGCTTCAATGCTGCAAAACTATAAGCTGATTTCGGAAAAGGCTTTTTAGAAGCTATTTGCAGTGAGAAAACTGTCATTCCGAGCGTAGTGAAGAATGACAAGCCTTTTATTTTCAACATAACTTCTGCAAACAATTGTCTGCACCAAAAATAATTTCAAAATGAAATTACCGTTACCGAACTTTTTAACGCCGCGCGAATCTCCAAACCCGAAACCGTCGAAGAAAGGCACGCGGGTGAATACGGCGTTGGTTCTCGATTTACGGGCCGGACAATTAGCAGGGCGCGCCAAAGCGGAAGTTTCCTTATCCGAACTAAGCGATGTGCTGCTCGTGGCACGCGCTCGCACAGGTGAGCGCGCAGCTTTTGAAATCCTCATGACGCGGCATCGCGACCGTGTCCTCAATCTGGCCTATCAAATGCTGCACGACCGCGATGAGGCCGAAGATGTGGCGCAAGATGCCTTTGCCAACGCCTTTGCCGCTTTGGATAAGTTTCGCGGCGACGCACAATTTTCAACCTGGCTTTATCGCATCGCTTTTAACCTCTGCGTGCATCGCAAGCGTCGCCAGCGGCCTACGGAAACATACGAAGAAAAGTTCCACGACGGTGCGACCTTAGATGATCATTATGTCGCGCCGCCCGGTGAAAAAGCTCTTGCCAAGCTGATGGTGGAAGAAACTTTGGCGCAGCTTTCGCCGCCTTTGCGCGCGGCTCTGGTTTTGCGCGAAATGCATGACCTGTCGTATGAAGAGATTGCGCAGATTTTGCACATTCCGATTGGAACGGTGCGCTCACGTCTTAACGAAGCCCGCCGCCAGTTCCGCGAAGTGTGGGGAGAAATAGAAGGAAGTTGAGAGTTAGAAGTTAGGAGTTTTAAGTTAATAAGGATTATCTGTTTTAACTCAAAACTCTTAACCCAAAACTCATAACTCATTATGAATTGCCGTCATTTGCTGGACAACTTGGAAGCGTATGTGCGCAACGAACTGGATGCCGAAAGCGAAAAACAAGTAGCTGCGCATCTGGCGATCTGCAACAACTGCCGCTCGCGGCACGAAGCGATTTTCGTGATTCACATCGCGCTCAAGGATTTGCCAACGCATCGCGCTCGTGGCGATTTCAACGCTCAGGCACTGGAAAAGTTGGCTCATCTACAAGCCGCGCAAAGCACGGTGCAGCGCGTGGAAAACATCGCTCATGCGCGTCTCTCGCCATGGAAACGCCTGATTCTGTGGTTTGATAGTTTGGTGCCACGTGGGCTGCTGCGTTATTCATCGCCCGCTATGGCAGGCGCGGCTTTGGGCCTGATTTTAGCCCTGGCAATTATCCTTACGCCACGCGGTCAGCAGACTATAGAAATGGTGCGCCAGGCCGGTGAAGTTTCTTGGTGGAAACAATTATCCAGCGCCAATTGGACAAATGTTGAGTCACAGGTCGAACCGCAAGCCACGCCTTTTGCCACACCATTATCAGATTCATCAAGGCACCATGATGACTAAATCCAAAACCAACGGCGCGCTGAATTTCAGCGCGCCGTTGGTTTGGCAGCGTATGAAGCACTGCACGGAAGCTGTAGTCGTGTGACATAGTTGGTTGGGGCGTCATCCCAGACTGGTAATTTGAAATGGTATCGCCAGAGTTTGGTCGTGGCTGTAATCGGCGGTAGCGTCTTGTATTTAATTTTGCTGTTGGTTTCTTTGTAAATCCGTCGTCCGGCAAAATGGCTTTCGATAACTTGATGCAACGTGGCGAAATGGTCGGCTTGCGCTCGGTGATAAAAGAAAAACCTAATGTTTTGACTTGTGCGCGAAAAGGTTACAATGGTTCGGCAATAGGAATAGGGAGCGCATTAGGGCATCCCCTTTGCTGTCTTTAGAGAATCGGCCAAGCGGCTGTTATTCTTTTGTGAAA
>DASWNL010000479.1:0-10325 GCA_036399215.1 Abditibacteriaceae bacterium | reverse complement strand
CAGGCCAAAGGCCACGCCTTCCAAAACGGCGCGACCTAAGTGCGCTTTGGTGTGGCGGACGGTTAAGCCAACATAAGCGCCGCGCGCCTGTGGGTCGGGATGCGGCGTGCGTTCGCCAGTTAAATACGGCAAAAACAAAAGTCCCTCGCTGCCGGCTGGAACTGTTGCTGCCTCGCGCGAAATAAGGTCATATGTGTCCATTTGCATCAGCGAAGCGACCTGCTTCTCAGCGTGCGAGCAGGTGTCGCGATACCAACGCAAACTGCCGCCGGCGGAAAGCATCACGCCCATGACATGCCATTTATTTGGCACAGCGTGGCAGAAGGTATGGACGCGTAAAGCCGGGTCAACTGCGGGTGAATCGGCAAAGGCGAAAACCACGCCCGAAGTGCCGGTTGTCACCGAAATAATGCCGCTCTGCACGATACCATTACCCACCGCGCCCGCTGCCTGATCGCCTCCACCGCCGACAACAGGCGTGCCCTCTTTTAAGCCTGTAGCAAGCGCGCCGCTCTTGCTGATTTGGCCGCTGATTTCGCAGCTTTCATAAACCTTTGGCAAGTGTTCAATCGGAATCTGCAACTTGCTTAAAACGGCTTTGCTCCACTGGCGCTGGGGCACGTTTAAAAGGCTGGTGCCGGATGCATCCGAAACTTCCGTTGCGTATTCGCCGGTCAACTTGAAGCGCACGTAATCTTTGGGCAATAAATGCATACGCGCCTGTTCGTAAACTTCCGGTTCATGGTCGCGCGCCCAGATGATTTTGGGCGCGGTAAAGCCAGTGAGAACAGGGTTGGCGGTTTCTTCTACTAAGAGTTTTTGGCCGACGGTATCGGTGATGTAATCGCACTGCGCCTGCGTTCTCTGATCGCACCACAAAATCGCCGGACGCAGCACATGGTCGGCTTTATCAAGCATGACCAGACCATGCATCTGGCCGGATAGGCCAACGCCGGCGACATCTTCGGCGGGCACGCTTTGCAGCACTTTTTGCAGACACTGGCAGGCAGCCTCCCACCAATCTTCGGCGCGCTGCTCGGCCCATAAAGGCTTAGGCGTAGAAAGCGGATATTCGGCGGACGCCGTGGCCGCGACATTGCCTTTTTCGTCAATCGCTAAAACTTTGGTGCCGCTGGTGCCGATGTCAATGCCGATCAAATAAGACATGAAATCTCCGTAAGAGGAATTAGTTTGCTGAATTGCGTCTTAGGCCATTTTACCAATTGGGTTTGCTTTTCGGCACGCGACTCGCGAACTCAAAAGCGATAAAATAAAATTCGGAGGGACTTATGTCTCAATTAAAGCTCGATGAAATTGCCGATGCGCTACATCATTTGCCCCAGTGGCAGTATGAAAACGGCACCTTGGCCAAAGAATGGAAATTCGACAATTTTGGCGAAGCGATGGCTTTTACCAATTCCATTGCGGAAATAGCCGAAGAGGCCAATCACCACCCGGATATTGCCATCAATTACAGTCAGGTTCGATTAACGCTTTCTACGCACGATGCGGGCGGCGTTACGGAAAAAGATGTGGAGTTAGCCAAGCAGATCGAAGTCGCCGGCATCGGCGCTCGCGAACGGCGGGGCCGTGATCGTCGCGACGAGGAACGACGTGAGGCCGACAGGCGCGCCAAAGACCGCCGCACAGGCCCGCGCCGCAAGAAAGATTAGGTTTGTATTTTAGTGCGCTATGTTACCACGCTCAAAATGGGTGCGAGGGATTTGGCTTCTGCTGCCCCTCGCCTTATTTTTCGCGGCGCGCCAAAAAGTCAGTTGGCGCCCGCAGAAGATAATGGATTTGCCCTTTGGAGTGCCAGAGTTCGTTATCATCTCGCCGGATGAGCGATTTGTGGCCAACTTTAGATATGATCCTACTTCTAAGACATCCGAAGTTGAACTTCCTCTTCTCGTCCGCGATTTGCAAAACGGACGGGAAATCAAAGTGCGTGGATTTCATACGGGAACCCAGATTGCCGCTTTTGACAAAGAGGCGCAGAGAATAGCTTTTGGCTGGCGCGAAATAGATGACAATGAGAATACGAAAAAATTAGGCGTCTCTGTGTTGTCTTTAAATGATAAGTTACGAGATTTTGAAATTCCTAAAGGCGCTGATTCATGGGATTATCCAACGCAGTTACGCTTTTCGCCCGACGGCAAAACGCTTTGGATGGCGTCCTCCGATAATTTGCGCTCCTGGGATATTGCAACGGGTAAATTAAAAGGGCAGTGGAGCAAAGAAGGGGAGGAAATTGAGGTAGGGGATCAATCCTTGCCCTTTAATTCGGCTATTTCAGAGGGTTGCCGCTATTATTTTCGAGCTGATTCGCACTTTGGTTATTCGGTGTGGGATATTGCGAAAAATAAACGCTTGCTACGCACAAAACTTCCTGAGCTTTCTGAATTAACATTCTCCCCAGATGCTGAATTGATGGTATCTGTAAAGAGAAACGTGTCGGTAATTGATAGTAAAATGGGCCGCGTTTTATGGCAATCGTCTGCCGGAACGCAGCTTACGTTGAGCAACAAATTAGCGATAGTGAAAAACGAGAATCGTTTTGAAGTGCGTGAGGCACGCACCGGGAAACTTCTACGTTGGCTGCCCGCTGAAGGCAATGCGCGCGTGGTTACTTCGGAATCCGTCGACTGGCTTTATACCGTGAATGATAGCAACGAACTTTTTCGCCAGCGACTGCGCTGATTAAACATCTGAACCCTGCGCTTCGATGCCGCCGATGCCGGTTCCAGCGCGCAGAAAGCTTTCGGCAAAATGCGGGTTGCTTTCAAAAGTGTGGCGATGGGTTTGGCCTTCGATGAACGGCTCAAGGCGCCCCCACAACTCCTGCAATTGCGGCAATTCGTTTTGCACTCGACTGCCGAAGTTGTCGGCCTTTGCCTGATCGGGAAAAATTTGCACTTCGGCGCACTGGCCTTGCGCCGAGGGGCCAAAAGTGAAGTTCATCAGCACTTCGGGGCAGCTTTCGCGTTGTTCGCGCACAATGGCATCCATCACCAGCGTGTGCTCGTGCAGGCATTCGGCTTTTACCGTCCAAAGATAAATCACGCCATAGCTCATGGTTTATTTTTCCTGCCGGCTCAAAGTTTCATAGCCAGAAGATTAAACACCCTGGCAAAGATTCTTAAGCACAGTCAGGATAGAGTGGTTCCGTCTCACTTTTCGCAGGGTGTTTAATGGGGATTTCTCGACGCCGCGCCGCTTTAGTTATGTCATTCTGATCGCAGTGAAGAATGATAACGCTCTTTCTATATTTGACCACTACTTAGCAAGCTAATTCTGAGGCCCATCTCATACCCCGCGCCAACTGGAAGGCAGAAATAAGTCGGCATAAGTTTGTGAAGCAAAACGGTCGGTCATGCCGGCCACGTAATCACAAACGCAGCGCGCTTGTTCTTCCGGTGACAATGCTTCCCATTCTTTATCCGGGTCAACCTGAGCCTCATCGCGACGCATTAAATGTGGCTCTTTCATGAAGCGATCAAACAGTGAATTTATGACAAGGCGCACTCGCGGCGTTTCAACGGCGGTCTTTTTTAAATAGACGTTGTCGAACATCCAGTTTTTGAGTTTGTCGGTCGCTTCGCGCACATCGTCTTGCATTTCGATGCGCTCTTTTACTTCGCCATCGCGCCGGCTTTGATTGATAATGGCGCCGACCATCGTCGTAATGCGCGCCGATTGGCTGTTGCCCAGTAACTCTACGCAGTCGCGCGGTAAATCATCAGCGCGAATCAGCCCGGCGCGAATAGCATCGTCTATATCGTGATTCACATAAGCTACGCGGTCACACATGCGAACTACCTGGCCTTCGAGTGTGGCCGGCAAGTCACCTGAAGGCCGCGCCGCATTGTTATCGAGAGCTAAATTGCCTTTTTCGGGCGCTAAGGTTTCTTCGGTTTTCCAATGGCTGGTGCCGCCCGTATTGAGATTCTTCTTGCCCTTGGAGTGATACAAAATGCCGTCGCGCACTTCCCAGGTTAAATTGAGGCCGCGCCCGCGCCGTTCGAGATGATCAACGATGCGCAGCGACTGTTCATAATGCCGAAACTGCGCGCCTGGAACATAACGACGGTAGGCTTCATCGAGCGCGTATTCGCCATCATGGCCAAAGGGAGCATGGCCCATGTCGTGCCCCAGGCCAATCGCTTCGGTCAGGTCTTCGTTCAATCGCAGGGCGCGGGAAACGGTGCGCGCAATTTGTGTCACTTCCAAAACGTGCGTTAATCGCGTGCGATAATGATCGAGTTGAGGTGATACGAACACCTGCGTTTTATGCTTCATGCGCCGAAAGGCTTTGCAATGCAAAATGCGGTCACGGTCGCGTTGAAAAGTGGCGCGCAGTTCGTCTGGTTCTTCGTCTTGCTGGCGGCCCCGTGTTTGTGTGGAGCGCGTAGCACGCGGGTCTAACCATTGCTCTTCGCGCTGCTCCAACATCTCGCGGATAGAATTTTTACTCATAAATTTACTCTTTCGATTAGACAGAATAGAACACGGGTAACACGGAAACAACACGGGTTTTCACGGATTAATTTTTAGTTCTTTCGTTTCTATTCACCGCTCAGCAAATCTGTGTTCATTTGTGCCGTTTCCGTGTTATCCGTGTTCTATTTCCTCATTCCGTTCCAAAAGCGCGGTCACCGGCATCGCCCAAACCGGGCACTATGTAATAGCGTTCATCCAGTTCGTCATCAACAGCAGCGCAGGTGATGTGCAGGCTGGGATAAGCTGCGCCAATGCGCTGCAAGGCTGGACGCGACGCGATAACTGAAACGACGCGGATTTTGCCTGCGTCGGCACCGCGCGCGGTCAGTTCCTGCATCAATTGAACAAGGGTGCCTCCTGTTGCGAGCATCGGTTCAGGCAATAAAAAACGCTCGTTGGATGACAGGCGTTCGGGCACGCCGGACATGTAACAATGCGCCTGTGCCGTTGCTTCATCACGCCGATAGCCGACATGATAAACGCGAGCGTTGGGCAAGAGAGGCATGCAACCTTCGGTAAGAGCTAAGGCGGCACGCAAAATCGGCACGATAGCGATGGGTTGACTTAAATCAAGACGCCGTGCCGTTAGTTGCACATCTAAAGGAGTTTCAATTGTAGCTTCGGCAGTAGGCAGCCAATCGCGGCACGTTTCATAGGTCAACCAGCGGCCTAATTCTGCCATCGCCGCGCGAAACTGTGGCATTGGCGTAGTGCGGTCACGACAAAGCGATAAGAAGTGGCCAATAAGCGGATGCTGCGGCACCAAAAGTTGAACGGCGTAATCGTGATCGTCGCCAAGGTTGTTGATGGTAGCTCCTCTCCGAAGAAATCACATGCCTTATAAAACGTTTAAGCACGACCCAGGCGGGTTGGTCATCGCAAAGTATATACCTGCATTCAAAACGATTGGTAAGATACATCCTTATGCAGATTGATGAGATGAATCCAGCGAAAATCGAAGAGCTTTATGCCATTGCCTGTGAAGTGAGCCATCGCGCTTATGCGCCGTATAGCAGTTGTTTAGTAGGTGCAGCGATTCTCTGTCAGAGTGGTGAAATCTATCGAGGTTGTAACGTGGAAAACGCGTCTTATGGCGCGACAATTTGCGCCGAACGCATGGCAATTGGCGCAGCGGTTAGTTATGAAGGCACACCACAAATTCGCGCTGTGATGATTGTCACGGATGCAGAAACCCCCTGGCCGCCGTGCGGCTTATGTCGCCAGGTCATCGCGGAGTTTTCAAGCGATTGTCAAATTTTTTGCGCTAACTTGCAAGGCGCTATGCAAAAAGTGAGCTTCGCCGATTTATATCCGCAAGGTTTCACGCCCATCCATCTGAAATCATAAAAGCGAAGCGTGAGGTAATTGCAAAAAGGCTTCGACAATGCGCGGGTCGAACTGCTTGCCGCTATTCATAAGGCATCTATCGCGAACTTGCTTTAAGTGTGTTTAAAGTTTGGTCTTGTTACGCGCAATCGTCAGGCATTTGCCCAACTTGCTAATGACAAGGGCGCAGCGATTATCTATGAGATTATTGCTGCGCCCTTGTCATTGCTTGGCTTTCAATTTTAATCGTCTTCATAGGGCCGGAAGCCGCGCACCATCAAGCCTTTTTGCTGGCTTTTGCGCGCTTCTCTGGCTTTTTGTTCTGCTTCTTCACGATTTCCTGTTGTTGTGGCGCCAATTGTCACGTAATCATCGGGGCGGCGATAGCGATGGATAAAAACCGGGCGCGGCCCTGGGGAATGATTTTCTTTGGAGCCGTGAATGGTGCGATAGTGGAAGAAAATCGAATCGCCGGCCTGACCGCATAAAGGCAGCGCACTTTCCCAGGGCCAATCCGTTTCATCCAAACCTAAATGCGAAAAAGTATCAATGTGTTTCAAGGTGCCAAAGTGATGCGAACCGGGCACTACATGCAAAGCGCCGTTGCTTAAATCGGTGTCCACGCAGTAGTTCAAGACGCCGGTTGGCCCATCGAAGCGGTGATCGAAATAGGCCGAATCTTGATGCAAGTTTTTGGGATGGCCGCCAACCGGTTCTTTATAAAGACATTGGCCATCCATGAACATCTCGATATTCGGGCCGATAATCGCTTCCACAATATTCAAGAGTTTTTCATCAAAAGCCGAGCGGAAAAACGCCGCGCTGGTGTTGTAACGCAAGGCTAAGACCATAATCTGCTTGTCTCGCGCAAAGTTGGCCGGTGCCGGAAGGAAGAGAGTGCCATCGGGAGTAATCCAACCTTCGCGCGTTTGCCGCGCTTTATCTAATAGCGACAGCGATTGCTGCACCGTCATTTCAATATCGCGGTTGATCTTTGCCAAATAAGGTTTCATCAAACCGCGCACAATTAAGGCACCGTGCTCTTTATAGATGGCAGATGCTTTTTGCGCATCCAAATCGTCGGCGAACACTTCCAGTTGCTCGATGGTTACGGCGGGGCGTGTTGTAGCATACTCGGCGGCTGTGATGGTGCTTGTGAACATAGTTTCTCCTTGGGTTACCAATTAAGATAAATAATCCAGACCTTGCACGCTATACTCGTGGGGCCGTCAGCCGCCACTTCACTTTCAAGGGAAAAGACATGGGCAATCGCAGGCAGTTTTTAAAGAACGCCGTTGGCACCGCCGCGTTGGCTTCGATTCAAGGTGTTTTGACGACCAGGCAAAGCGCCGCAGCGGAAGTATTAGAGCCATCACTGCTGCTTGATTTTCGCAAGCCTGTTAATCGCATTCGCGCTCTGCATGGCGTTAATAAAGGCCCGCTGCAAGCCGGTGGATTGGTAGATGTTATCGCGGCTCATCGTGAATTGGGCGTGCCTCTAACGCGTCTGCATGATTGCCATTGGCCGAATGCCGATGTCGTGGATATGCACGCTATTTTTCCCGACCCAACCGCTGATCCTTCCGATCCCAAAAGCTATGATTTTCGCCTGACTGATGAGTATTTAACAGCCATTCGTGAAACCGGCTCAGAGATTCTTTACCGATTGGGCGAGACCATCGAATCGGGCAAAGTGCAAAGGTATGTGCATCCGCCCAAAGACCCGGCGCGCTGGGCGCAGGCGGCTATCGGCATTATTCGCCATTATAACGAAGGCTGGGCCAATGGCTTTCAATATAATATTCGCCGTTGGGAAATCTGGAATGAACCCGAAACGCGCCCCGGCATGTGGACAGGCACCGACGAAGAGTTTTTTCGCTTTTATACGATAGTTTCGCGCACTCTTAAAGCTGCTTTTCCCCAATTGATGATCGGTGGCCCCGGAATTGGCATTACCGGTGAACTGGTCGGCGATGAATTGAAACCATCGGCGATTCTGACGGGCTTTCTCGAAACATGTAAGCGCGAATCACTGCCGCTGGACTTTCTATCCTGGCACTGTTATTCGGCCTCGTCCAACCCGATGGAATTGCCAACCCGTGCCCACTGCATTCGTCGCCTGTTGGACGCGTATGGTTTTACGCGCGCGGAAAGCTATCTGGATGAATGGCGCAATATTCCCGACTATAACTGGGCGCCAATTGATCGTAAAACCCCGCCCTTAGTGCGTCGCGCCTGGTATGAACGCATGTCCGGGCCGGAAGCGGCAGCCTATGTGACGGCTGTGCTGCTCGGCTTGCAAGACGCGCCCGTTGAAGCGGCTAATTTTTTTCATGGTGAAACCGGCGGTTGGGGCTTATTCGACGAAAGCGGTGTGCCCTACAAAAACTATTACGGTCTGCTGGCCTTTCGTCGTTTGCTCGATACACCGGAGCGCGCCAAATTGCATGGCGCGCTTCCCAGTGGCATCGCCGTAGGTGCCGGGCGCGCTTCCGATGGCAAAAGCGTTGGCATTCTCATCAGCAATTACGCGGCGTCGCCAAACCCGATTCGCTTAAAACTCGAAGGCTTGCCCTGGCCCAATGCGGTGATTCGCAGCGTGCATATGGTGGATGAGCAAAACGATTTGGCCGCTGTCGCTGGTAAAGCGCGGCTTGAAACGTGGAACACATTAACACTCTCGATGCAAACCCCGTCGGTTGCTCTTATCACATTGGCACCGGCTACCTGAACTAAGATTATTTAGTGCTGCTTTCATAGCCGTGAACAACATGAGCAATTCAAAAATCACCCGCATCGAATGGGGCCGCTTAAACGGAAAAAGGCCACGTCACGCTGGTTGCAATGCGCGATTGGGCGCACATGGCGACACAATTGGCGTTCCTATAGCGCGCTTGACTTCAAACGACGGCGTTTCCGGTTTTGGTGTGTGTTGGACTAATCAAGAGCGCACGGCGCAATTGCTCAATCAGCCTTTGGAAGTCGTGTTTTCCTATAGCGATGGCGTAGCTGATGAATGGCGCGCTTTTGAGTTTGCCTTATGGGATTTAGCCGGTCAGTTAAGCCAACAGCCAGTGTGGAAATTGGCCTGTGCCGTTAATGGAAAATCTGCGCCGCCGATGCTGTGCGCGCCGTGTTACGATACCTCGCTTTACTTCGATGACCTGCATTTGAATGATGACGTTGAAGCGGCGGCGCTAATGGCAGCCGAAGCGCGCGAAGGATGGGAGCGGGGCCATCGCCATTTCAAAATCAAAATCGGGCGCGGCGCGATGCACATGGATTTGGAATCCGGCACGCGGCGCGACATCGCTGTTATCAAAGCCGTGCGCCAGGCGATTGGCGGGCAGGGCCGCCTAATGATTGATGCCAACAACGGCTACAATTTGAACTTGGCCCGGCGCGTGTTGGAAGAAACAGCCGAATGCGGCGTGTTCTGGCTCGAAGAAGCCTTTTATGAAGACGCCTCGTTTTATCGCGCTTTGAAAGAGTGGTTACAAGCTAATAATTTGCAAACATTGATTGCCGATGGTGAAGGCGACGCTTCGCCGCATTTATTGCGCTGGGCCGATGAGGGATTGGTAGATGTCATTCAATACGATATTGGCGGCTACGGATTTTCTAATTGGCTCCATTTAGGAAAACAACTGGATGCTGCTAAAGTGCGAAGCGCGCCCCATCATTATGGCGGGCATTTTGGGAATTACGCAGCGGGCCATTTAGCCGGTGCGATTGAAAATTTTACCTTTGTAGAATGGGATGAATGCGCCACACCCGGTTTGGATGGCAGCGCTTATGTTGTTTCTGAAGGAGAAGTTGTTTTGCCCAATGCGCCCGGATGGGGATTGCAAATTGATGAAGCGCACTTTCGCCGCGCTGTGATGGAAAGTGGTTTTGAAATAACCGCCTGATTTTGATAGTGTTGCCTTATGCAAATTATCCCTTTGTCGTCACAACCCGGCGCTTCAACACCGTTGATGAACAACCAAAACTCTGCTTCTGTTACAAGGCGTGATGCGGTGAAGTTTTTCGGCTTGAGTGCCGCTGCGATTCTCACAGCGCGTTTGCCGGTCATGGCCGGGCCGTTTGACCGCGCGGATTTTGAAAAACTCGTTCCGTCGGATAAAAAGTTAGATGCAGCCTGGGTTAAATCGTTGTTTGAACGCGGCGCGCCGCAGGTTTATAAAGCCGAGGAGTTGCGCTTTATCGGAATGCCGATTGGTGGCATCGGCGCGGGACAACTTTATCTGGGTGGCGACGGCAAACTCTGGCACTGGGATATTTTTAACAGGCATATCGGCACCGGCGCCGCGCATTATGCCGAGCCATTAGCACAGTCTTCGCCCATTGAGCAGGGCTTTGCTTTGCAGATCACGCAGGCGGGCCAAACCCAAACACGCGACTTGGATAAAGAGGGCTTCGCGGATATTTCTTTTCGCGGTGAGTATCCGATAGCAACCATTGAATACAAGGATGCTCAGTGCCCCATCTCCATTACG
>DASWNL010000478.1:0-6256 GCA_036399215.1 Abditibacteriaceae bacterium | reverse complement strand
TTTTTCCTTGCCCAGCGATTCCATAATAAGCTGCTGCAAGTAGCGCGAAAAGAGTTCCAGGCGGTCTTTATAAGGCAGAATCACCATGTCCTTGCGCCCCGCGCCACCTGTGGCATGAAACCACATGGCCGCCAAAAGTGCGGCAGGGTTCTGCATCGTATCGCGGCGACGCGTGGCTTCGTCCATCTGCGCGGCGCCTTCTAACAGTGCGTCCACATCGAAGCCTTGCAAAAGCGCCGGCAAAAGGCCAACGGCACTGGTTTCACTGGTGCGCCCGCCCACCCAATCCCACATGGGGAAGCGCGCCAGCCATCGCTCGTTCACTGCCACCTGATCCAGTTGGCTATCCAATCCGGTAATAGCGACAGCGTGGTTGCCAAAGTGCAGGCCCATTTCGTGATAAGCCGCCTGCGCTTCCAACATACCGTTACGCGTTTCCTTGGTGCCGCCGCTTTTGCTGATGACAACGGTGAGCGTTTTCTTCAAGTCCTCGCCGATTTGTTTGAGAACGCGCTCCATGCCGTCCGGGTCGGTGTTATCGAAGAAATACGGCGTCATATTGTCTTCGCCCGGCTGCGAAAGTGCGTTCGCCACGAACTGCGGGCCTAAAGCGCTGCCACCAATGCCGATAACAAGCACGTTCTCGAATCTTTCCGCGTGCTGCGGCGAAATTTCTCCCTCGTGAACCTGCGCCGCAAAGGCCTTCAGATTGTCCAGAGTGCTAATGATTTCCTGCCCCAGTTTGCGCGGCGCCAAATGCGCGGCGCGCAGCCAGTAATGGCCTACCATGCGCCCTTCATCAGGATTAGCGATGGCGCCTTTTTCGAGTTCGGCCATCGCTTCATAAGCACGGTGCAGGCGTGGCTCGATGGAGGCAAAAAAGCCTTCACCAAAGTTCATGCGCGAAATATCGAGGCTCATCTCCAAAGCCTCATCGAGGAACAGATACTTCTGGTAGCGTTGCCAGAGTTGTTGGGAATTTGTGGACATATCGTTGGACATATTAATTTTCAGAACTTTCTAGAGATTGCATGGCCAGGGCAATAGCACCTAAGGCAGCGGCATCGTCGCCCAGTTGCCCGGCAACGAAATGTAGTTGCGCGACGTGCGAAGGCAGGCAGAACTCCTTAAGACGCGAACGTAGCGCTTGCATCAAGGAGTCGCCCAGACTGGTCACTAAACTGCCGCCTAAAACCAATTGTGACGGATTGAGAATGGTTAACGCAGCACCCAATCCTTGTGCTAAACGATGCGACCATTCATCACACAGCGAACGCGCCGCGAAGTTGCTGTCATAGCTTTCCCAGATTTGCTGCACGCTCTGGTTAGTGATGCCGTAGCTTGCCGCGCGAGTCAGGAAACTTTCCTGCGTGCAATAGGCGGACAAGCCGCCACGGCGCCCACTGGCGGTTAAAGCGCCATCGCGATCAAGACACAGCGCGCCAATTTCACCTGCCGCCCCGCTTGCGCCACGCAAAATTCTGCCATTAATTGAAGCAACAGCGCCAATGCTTTGCCCAAGGTGAACATAAAGCCAATCTTGGTTTTCTGCGCCACGCAAAGCGCCAAAGCGCACTTCGCCCAAAGCCTCGGCAATTAGATGCGTTTCGGCCTGTGCGTTGGCAATGTTCAGATGCTTGCGGAGCGCATCCGGCACATCAAAGCCTTCCCAACCAACAACTTGCGAGCTTTTCAGGCCAATGCCGTTGGCATCTAAGGGCGCATCAAGGCAAAGCGCCACGCATTGAATTTGGCCGGCTGTAACTTGAGCGCGTTGCATGGTTTCACGCGCAGCTTTCATGGCAGACAGCCATTGCGCGGGTGTGCCGCCTTCACGTGGCAAATCCGCACGCAAGGCTATTTCGGCATTGCCCTTAGCATCAGCCAAAATCGTCGCTACGCTACGGCGCGCTAAATCAATTCCGAGCAGCATAAATCGTTAGTCATCATCGAGACAGACACCAGAGTATAACGGTCTGGCGGTGGTTGACGCCCCGGCACGGCGCCGCTATAATTTCCTTTTGCTGCCAATTTTAGGCTGTAAGTGAAGCAACTAAAATTTCAGGACGCGCGAGTGGCGGAACGGCAGACGCGCTAGATTCAGGATCTAGTGAGAGTAATCTCGTGGAGGTTCAAATCCTCTCTCGCGCAATACAATAAAAGCGAAATCAGAATATTCTGATTTCGCTTTTAATTTTTGAATTAACTGTTTTTCTCTATCAAGGCGTATAATCAACTCATGCTTGCCTGCTTAACGCGCCGAGAATTTGCCTTAGCCGCTCTTACCTTTGGCATTGGCTTGATTCTGTTATTTTATGCCACTGAACCGCGCCGCCAGGAGCGCCGCGCTGTTGTCTGCTTTGCCAATCTAAAAAGATTGGGCGTAGCTTTTAGTCAATATGCGCAAGATTATGACGATACCTTTCCACGCGCTTATTACGGACAGGCTGGCAGCCCTTCGGATGCGAAAGCCAACTATAAATGGATGGATACGCTGTTTCCTTACCTTAAAGAGCAGAACTTGCTTACTTGCCCGGAAGATACTCAAAACGCGCCCTATCGCTTTCGCCGAGACAAGCAGTATGGGAGTTATGTGATCAACAATGCGTATTTTTCGCCCGGCGACAATTTAACGCCTCCTGCCGGGATAGAATTGAGCCGAATTGGTAGCCCTGCTTCTGTTGTATTGGCGACAGATGGCTTAAACGATTTCCAATTTGCCTGGCCTGACATCAAAAATACACCCTCTCCTCTGCAAAATGGTGGGTTTCATTTGGACTCAATCCACGGGCGCCATTATTGGCACAGATGGCACCGGCCACTGGCCCTTGATTGCGCGGGTAGTTGTTCGACAGCCGTAAACGGCCATGACTTCCACAAGCGCACTTCCCAGCGTAATGGGCAAGTTTTCTATCCCGCTCTGACAGTTGAAGCGGACTAAAAATCCTATTCAGGATATGTCTTGATATTATTCAAATAACGCGCTCAGACTATCGCCGGTGTGGATGCGTTTAATTGCTTCGCCAAAAAGTGGCGCGACGGAAAGCACATTCAATTTTTCAATGCGCTTCTCATCGGGCACATCTACGGTGTTAGTCACGGTTACCTGCTTAATCGGGCTTTTTGCCAATCGCTCAATCGCCGGGCCGCATAAAACGCCGTGCGTGGCAGCGGCATAAACCTCGTTGGCACCATATTCCAACAGCACTTTGGCCGTGTTGACGGTTGTCGAGGCCGCTGCAATTTCATCGTCTACAATCAGACAGTTTTTGCCTCGCACATCGCCGACAACAGCCGTCGCTTCGACTTCGGTATCGCTCAGGCGTCGCTTGTCCACAAAGGCTAAAGGCGCCTGCAGATTTTGCGCGAAATCGCCGGCGCGCTTGGCATGTCCGGCATCGGGTGCCACGACGACCAGATTCTCCACGCCCATTTTGCGAAAGTGCCGCGAGAGAATCGGTGTTGCCACCAGATGGTCGGCGGGCACACTGAAAAAGCCATGCACTTGAGGCGCGTGCAGGGTCATAGTCAAAATGCGATTTGCCCCCGCTGTGACCAGCAAATCGGCCATTAAGCGGCCCGTGATGGAGATGCGCGGCGCGTCTTTTTTGTCGCTGCGTGCATACGAATAATAGGGAATCACGGCTGTGATGCGGCGCGCCGAAGCACTCCGCAGGGCATCAATCAGGATTAGCAACTCCATGATGTTCTCATGGACGGGCGAGCCAAAAGGCTGAATGACATAGCAATCAGCCTCGCGCACGTTATCCTGTATCTGCACGAAAATGTTTTCGTTGGAAAAGCGATTAATCTCAACAGGCGCTAATGGCTCGCCCAGGTAATCACAGATTTCCTGCGCCAGTTGCGGATTGGCGCCGCCACATAAAATTTTCAATCCCCAACTACGAGGCCCTTCTACGCTCATCGTCGTTCCTTTACCTTAAAAGTCCACTTTGCTTGTCAGCTTGCTTCTCAGTATGCCATTGCGAGACAACATAAGGCCGGAGCGTTATATTGTGCTACAGAATCCCTGGGAGAATATTCATGAATCAAATCAAAGTGGCCGTCATCGGCACGGGTCGCCGCAAAGAGAAGAAAGACGCGATGGGTTACGCTATGGCTTATGAGCACGCTGATGCTTATAAAGCGCTGGATAATTGCGAAATCGTCGCCTGCGCCGATATCGTTGAAGAAAACGCCAAAAACTTCGCCGAAACCTATGGCGGCGCGGTTTTTACCGATTACAAAACGATGCTCAGCGAAGCCAGGCCCGATATGGTGAGCATCTGCACCTGGATGCACCTGCACGAGCCGATGGTTTTGGATGCCATTCAAGCCGGAGTCAAAGCCATTCACTGCGAAAAACCAATGGCCGACACCTGGGGCGGTGCCAAACGCATGGCTGATGCGGCTAACGCAGCCGGTGTGCAGCTCACTTTTAACCATCAACGCCGTTATGGCGCACCTTATGTAATGGCAAAACAACTACTGGATGCCGGCGAAATCGGCGAATTAACCCGACAGGAAGTCGAATGCGGCAATATCTACGATTCAGGCACACATTGGATAGATATGATGTCGTTTTTCAACAAGGAAACGCCCGCCAGGTGGGTTCTGGGCCAGATTGATTATCGCCAGGAAAACTTAGTTTTCGGCGCGCATTGCGAAAACCAACAAGTCGTTCTCACGGAGTATGAGAACGGCGTGATGGGTTTGATTATGACCGGTGCCGGCGGCAGCAAGCCTGTTGGCGCGGTCAGCAAATTAATTGGAACAGAGGGCGAAATTTTGATTGGCATCATCAATGGCCCGGCCTTGCAAATCCGTCGCAGCGGTCAGCGCGAATGGGAAACCATTGACACAGGGGGCGAAAGCATTCACGGCCCCGGCTTCATCCAACGTGCCCTCGAAGATGTAGTAAATTGCCTGCAAAACGGGCGCAAGTGCCAACTGGATGCAAGTAACGCTTTAATCGCTACGGAAATCATCTTCGGCGCTTACGAAAGCAGTCGCCGTCGCGGGCGCGTTGATTTCCCTCTGGATATTGAAGACAACCCGCTGAAAAGCATGGTCGAAAGCGGTGATTTGAAACCGGAGA
The DNA here is from genome assembly GCA_036399215.1 of Abditibacteriaceae bacterium. Classification (GTDB taxonomy): domain Bacteria; phylum Armatimonadota; class Abditibacteriia; order Abditibacteriales; family Abditibacteriaceae; genus DASWNL01. The sequence continues at coordinate 1,158 of DASWNL010000478.1, read as the reverse complement.
AACAATAAATAAAGCCACAAATAAAAGCCTCGCATCGTTTTGATGCGAGGCTTTTATTTGTGGCTTTATTTTATGCGCCATAGCTTTACTTGTCCGCTTTCACTGCCGGTAGCTAAAACTGAATTATCTGGAGAGAACTTAATAGAAAATCCATCGGCGGCGATTTCTCTAACCAATTCTCCCGTTGACACATTCCAGAATTTCACTGAACTCCGGCTTAAACCTGGCGCAGTGCTTACCAAAGTTCGGCTGTCAGAGGAAAAAGCGAGCATAATCATTGGGCCAGAATCTCCATGACCGCGCAGGACGCGCTGTTGCCATGTTTTGGTGTTCCACACCATAACCTCGCCCGGTTGGGCGCCGCCATCGGCTTCACTCCCAGCGGCTAACAAAGTGCCGTCAGGCGAAAAAAGAACATCATTGATCGTGCGTTTTGGAGTAAGGATTCTGAGCAGCTTTCCAGTAGCAACACTCCATAACTTTATGGTTTTATCACTGCGCGTGGTGGCTAAAACCTGCCCGTCCGGCGAAAACGCGGTCAGAGAGGCTTTGATACTGGAATTGGCAAAATTAACTTTTTGCTTCCCGCTCGCTACATCCCAAAGTTTCATGGGCGTGCGCCAACTCGTAGTTACTATTGTTTTGTTATCCGGCGAAAAGGTAACAGATGGCACATATTTTTCTGTGCGGCTCTGAACAAAAACATGAAGGAATTTGCCTGTTGAAACATTCCACAATCGCACGGAGCAATCTTCGGTGCAAGCAGCTAACAAGGAACCATCCGGCGAAAAAACCTGCCACGATGGAGACGATTTATAGTATCGAGGCAATTGGACAACACGCGTTGGTTGTTTTGTAGCAACGTTCCAATCAAGCATAGTGCCGTTATGCTGCGCCGTTGTAATGCGGCGGCCATCCGGCGAAAATGCGACATCATGAACAAACGAATTATGCCTCAGCACGCGCGGACGCCATGACAACTGACTGCGCAAATAAAAGTAAAACGCCACGAGAAGGGTTGCTAAAGCAGCAATCTTTATCCATTGTTTTCTAATGGCTTTGGTTTTCCACATTCTCGCTTTTAGAAATCCATATCATTTCTTTGGTTCGATGAGACTGAGTAGTAACTTGGAGCTACAGAAACCATAAAGAAAAAGC
>DASWNL010000477.1:0-3361 GCA_036399215.1 Abditibacteriaceae bacterium | reverse complement strand
AAGCTGTGCGACTTGCTGCTTAAATCGTTGGATGATCGTGAGGCGGTGCGCTGGCTGCGCGAGTTGGGCCTGACACCGCGCTGTGATGAAATTGCGGCCCAGGCCATCATCAGCGAAGCGAGTGGTAACAATCCACAGCTTTCGCATTGGAATCGCTTTACCCAATATTCATTTGTTGAAGATCAGGGCGATGGTTTCTGGCGCATCGAGCCATCGCTGCGCCAGCACTTAAACGAAAGTGCGCGGCGCGATGATGCCTTAGCAGCGCATCTTAATTTTTTCCATCACTGGACAGAGCGCGGTCAACCGGCCTTAGCCTGGTTTCATCAATGGGCCTTAAACGCGCGCGAAGCCATCGAAGGGTGGATCCGTTCGTTCGATGCCGAATGGGAAGCCAACACGCCGGAAAACATGGTGCGCGCCCGCGATTTGTTAGGCTGGTGGGGTGAAATCGGACTGGACGAGAGCGACCTGGAGCATAGCGGCCCCAAAACCTGGGCCAAGGCGCACATTACTTTGGCTTTGGCCCTGCATGACACGCCATTTCGCGTGCGCGCCACAGCGTTGGCACTGAGCATGGCGCATTATGAAGCAGCCTTAGCGGTTTTCACCAGCGATGAATTTCCGCGTGAATGGGCCGAAACGCAAATTCACATCGGAACCGTGCAGCGCGCCCTGGCCCGCGAAGACGTTTGCACTGAAAAGCAAGCCTTGCTGCGCGCGGCGATTGAACGCTATCAAACCGCGCTGCGTGTAGCGACACCAACTGCCGCGCCGCGCGAATGGGGCGAAATTCAAATGCAATTAGCCGGGGCACATCGCGACTTGCTTGAACTCGATCCCAGCGGAGGCGGCCCGCACGATCAGTTGGGCCGCTCCATTCATTTTTACGAAGAAGCTATGCGCTTGTGGGCGAGGGCGCGCCATCCGCGCGAATGGGCACGCATTCAAGTGGAAATGGCCGCGACTTATGCCGCCAGCCCGGCGGGAGGCCGGGTGCGCAATCTCGAACGTGCTCTTGAATGTTACCGCAACGCTCTTGAAATCTTTACTGAAGCCGATGCGCCGCGCGACTGGGCCGATGTTAATGTCAAAATGGCCGGAGCCTTGATGGAGTTGCCTTTTGGCGACCGCGCGGAAAATGTGCGCAATGCTATTGCGCATTACCTTTCAGCCTTGCGCGTTTACGACGAAGCAACCACGCCTTTCTTGTGGACGCAAGCGAATCTGGATATTGGTCTGGCTTGGGGCGAGTTGGCGTATGCCAGCGATGACCTCAGCGCCTATCGCAACGCCATCAACTACATCACAACCGCCGGTCAATCTTTTGGCCGATTGGGCCGCGCCGATGAAGCTGCACGGGCTGAATCCATCGTCCAGGACATCAACCAATCGCTGCAACGGGCGACGTAAATGGCGAGCCACAGCGTAAGCCAGAGCCAAAAAAGACAGCCGCTCGAAATTAAGCGGCTGTCTTTTTGTTGTTAGCCTGAAGCGTCATCGTTGCTGATGGTGGCGGTGCCGCGTCCGCGCCCAATGGCGGCGTTGGTGGCACTCGACAAAATCACATAGAAAGTTTCACCAGCTTCGACCAGCGTATCGCCGTTGATGGTGACGCTAATGCTTTTGCTGGTTTCGCCAGACACGAAATAAAGCGCACCACCTTTGCTCACAAAATCGCTGTCGCTGCGGGCGGTGCCATTGGCGGTGGTGAAATTCACCATGATGCCATTGGCGCTCAGGCCGGTTTTGGTGACGGTGAAAGTCAAGGTTTTCGTGCCACTGTTGCCTTCGGTTACTGAAACATCGTTGATAGCCAGACTTGGCGTGGCATCGTCGTCGCTAATCGAGGCCACGCCTTGATTATCTGCAATGGTGGCATTAACGGGCGTGCTCAGATTCAAGACAAAGGTTTCATTTGGCTCATCGAGCATATCGCTTTGCACCAAAACGCGGGCGATGGCTGCCGAAGCGCCGATATTGAAAGTGACGACGGTCGGCGCTAAGGCGGTGTAATCGCTGCCGGCTGTGGCCGCGGGCGTCCCCTGGGCAGGATTGGTGGTTTGCACCGTCACGCGCACTGCCTGGCCACTGGGCGAAGATAAGCGCAAGGCGAACGTAGCGAAGCGCTCTCCGCTGTTGCCTTCGACGACCACGGAATTATCCACCGTAATCGAAGGCGGTAGGTCGTTGTCGTTGATGGTGCCGATGGCACGCCCACGCGAAATGAAGGCGCGTATCGGCGAGGAGATCAACACGTAAAAGAGTTCGTTGGGTTCATCCAGCATATCGCCGATAATCGGCACAGTTATGGTGCCCGTTGTTTGATTGGCGGCGAGCGTCAGTGTGCCTGGCGTGCCGCCATCCGAATCGCCCGGTGAGGCGCCGAAATCGCTGCCGCTGCGGGCACTGCCATTGGAGACAACGTAGTTCAGACTGACCGACGCACTGACCGCGCTGGAAATGAACAATGTTTTCTTATCGACGCCGCCAAAACAGACATTGGCCGTCCAACCTTCAGGCACATCAATCTGCGCTGTCTTCTGCCCGGTTTTATCGTAAACGCTCACGCCCCTGCCGGTTAGATAAACGTTACCCTGCTCGTCCAGAGTCATACCGTCCGAGCCTTGCGCGCAAAACAAGCGCTTGTTGCTTAACGCGCCATCAGCCTGAATATCGTAAGCGAAGGTTTGTTTAGCATCAATATCAGCCACATAAAGCGTTTTGCCATCAGGCGTGCCAATGATGCCGTTGGGTTGCTTTAAATCATCGGTGACGCGCGTGAGTTTTTGCCCATCAGGCGATAGAAAGTAAACGGCGCGATTGTCTTGCTCTTGGGGGCCGCGATTCCAGTAAGGTCGCTTGTAAAGTGGGTCGGTGAAATAGGCGCCGCCATCGGGCCGCACCCAGATGTCATTCGGGCCGTTTAACAGTTTGCTGGCGTAATCTTTGATTAAGATTTCGGTTTTGCCGGTTGCTAAGTCAATGCGCCACAGTTCGTTCTTCTCATCGGCGCAGGCCCACAAACGATTCTGCGCGTCGAAGCATAAGCCATTGGCCCTACCCGCCGGCTCCAGAAATTTGGATAATTGGCCGTCTATGCCCCACTTCCAGATGCGATTCTGGCAACAGTCGGAAAACTTTTTCTTTTTAGGAGCCGAAGCGGGAGAAAACGCCGCTTTTGAAGGCCAGCAACTCTTCTGGCGCTTGCATCCGCTTTTGCAACGTGCCTTACAACATCGCATCAAGCACGTAGAAGCTATCGAAGAGCATCTTAAATTGCAGCACTACTGAGCCGAGCGACAAGCAGAAGAGTTGGCCTGGTTTCATCAATGGAGCATTGACCCAACTGCCGCTTTAG
>DASWNL010000476.1:0-3041 GCA_036399215.1 Abditibacteriaceae bacterium | reverse complement strand
GCGCCGAAGAAGAACCATAGTGTAAAAAGAATCAGCCCTACACCACCCAAAAGCACCAACACTTCGACTGTATCCATCAGGAACTCCTTTCTATTTTGAATCCGCGCAGGCGTAGTGCATTGGTTACAACACTCACGCTGGATAATGCCATCGCCAGCGATGCCCAAATAGGATTAAGCAACCAACCGGTGAACGGATACAAAAGGCCTGCTGCGATGGGAATGCCCAACGCATTGTAGATAAACGCGAAGAACAAGTTTTGTTTGATGTTTTTAACGGTCGCTTTCGATAAGGTGATGCTGGAAACCACACCCTGCAAATTGCCTTTAACCAGCGTAATATCAGCGGCTTCCATCGCTACATCCGTCCCACTACCCATAGCAATTCCTATATCAGCCTGGGCTAAGGCGGGCGCGTCGTTAATGCCATCGCCCACCATTGCTACCACTTTCCCCTGGGCTTGCAACTTTTTGATCTCGTCGGCTTTGCCGCCTGGCAAAACTTCGGCTAAAACACGATCAATGTTCACCTGTTTCGCAATCTCCTGTGCCGTGCCCTTGTTATCACCGGTCAGCATGATCACTTCCAGGCCCAATTGATGCAGTTTCGCAACGGCCTCGCGCGATTCTTCTTTAATCGTATCCGCCACCGCGATAAGGCCGGCGAATTTGCCATCAACAGCCACAAACATCGGCGTTTTGCCAGCTCCGGCTAACACCGCAACATCGGAATCATCTGGCATTGCACCGCGTTCATGCATTAACTTTGCATTGCCGAGTAGAACCTGGTGACCTTCGATTTCGGCTTCAATCCCCTGCCCGGCCAACGCCTTGAAATGTTGAGGCTGCGCCAAAGCTAAACCGCGCTCATGTGCCGCACGCACAATGGCCTCACCTAACGGGTGTTCGCTACCCCGCTCAGCACTGCCCGCAAGACGCAGCAGTTCGTTTTCCGCGTAACCTTGCGGCACAATATCAGTAACTACGGGTTCGCCGCGCGTGATTGTGCCGGTTTTATCCAGCACAATCGTTGTCAGTTTATGAGCGGTTTCAAGGGCTTCGCCGCCTTTGATAAGAATGCCGCTTTGTGCGCCCCGCCCGGTGCCAACCATAATGGCCGTTGGCGTAGCCAAGCCCAGAGCGCAAGGGCAAGCGATAACCAAAACTGAGACGCTGGTTAACAGCGCCATTTGCAGGCGCGATTCAACCGGTGCGAAGATAAACCAGGCCACAAACGTTGCAATGGCGATGCAAATGACAACCGGCACAAAGATGCCCGAAACCCTGTCCGCTAACTTTTGCAGCGGTGCCTTACTGCCCTGCGCTTCCTGCACCATTCGCACGATGCCTTGTAACACTGTGTCCGAGCCGACTTTGGTGGCGCGCATTTTAAAAGCACCGCTCTTATTCACCGTAGCGCCAATCACAACATTGCCTGCCACCTTTTCAACCGGCAACGCCTCGCCGGTTAGCATGGATTCGTCCACGCTGGAAGCACCGCTTACCACCTGCCCGTCAACCGGAATCTTCTCACCAGGACGCACCAAAATGATGTCGCCGACTTGCACCTCTTCAATTGGCACATCTTGTTCGGTTCCATCACGTTCAATGCGCGCTGTCTTAGCCTGTAACCCCATAAGCGCGCGAATGGCGCCGCTGGTCTGGCTGCGTGCTCGCGTTTCGAGCAGGCGCCCCATTAAAATCAGCGTTACGACAATCGCCGCCACTTCATAATAAACGCCGGGTAAAGCCATTTGGTGACTACTACCATGCCCCATGTCATGCACCACAAACAGCGATGGGGCAACTGTCGCCACCAGGCTATAAACGTAGGCGGCTAAGGTGCCAAGGGCAATCAGCGTATTCATATCCGCGGCGCGATGTTTGGCTGCCGACCACGCGCCTGTAAAAAACTCGCGCCCCGCCCAAAATAAAACCGGCGTTGCCAATGCCAGTTCTACCCAGGGCCGCCATGACGCGCTCATCAGTCCCTTCAAGGCCGGCACAAAATGCCCTCCCATCGCCAGCACTGCCAGTGGTAAAGTCAACGCGCAAGCTATGATGAACTTGCGTTTTTGAGTTTCATACTCCGCTTCGCGCGCCTGCGTTTCGGCCTGTCCGCTTTCGGAGCCGCCATGCGAGTGCAAAGGTTTTTCCTCAACGATGGCATCGTAACCTGCCTTCTGCACGGCCTCGCGCAACTTTTGCGGATTGGTAACCTGCGGATTGTAATGCACCGTCGCGCGCGTTGTCGCAAAGTTCACGTTGCAACTTTCCACGCCTTCGGTTTTTCCTAACGCCTTTTCAATACGATGGGCGCACGCCGCGCAGTGCATTCCCAATAATGGCAAGTCCGCACGAGTATCTGATTTAATAACTTCTTGCATACTTTTATTATACCCCCATAGGGTATAATCCGTCAAGCAAAAAAGCGCCGGAGAACGAGAATTCTCCGGCGCTTCACTACACTATTTCAGAAAGCGGCTCAGTGAAGTTCGCACTTCTTCGAGCATCTCTTCTTGAGAGAGCGACTTAGCGTGTTCATGCTCACTGCCGCTGCCATGCCCCATCAGGCAGCATTCCAGGTGGTTGGTCAGCAGTTCCACACCAAGGGCATCCAAGGCGTTGCGCACCGCTGAAATCTGGTTGAGAATATCCAGGCAATAGCGGTCTTCGTCAATCATCTTGCCGACGCCATTGACCTGCCCGGAAATGCGATTCACTCGCGCCTTGATTTTTTTGGTTTGCTCAGCGTTCATGACAGTTTATTTTACGAAATCACTTAACGAGTAGCGTGCCTTTCATGTGATTCATGGTGCAGGCAAAAGCCAGAGGGCCACTTTTCTTCGGTGTAAAAGTAACCGTCGCTTTTTCGCCAACCTTAAGTGACTTGTTCCAGTTGGCAGCCGGCACCATCACGTCATTACCGCAACCGGCATCTTTGGTGAGATGAAACGTTAGCGAGACAGGCTTGCCCGCTTTCACAGTGGTCGTGCCGTTTTTGTAGCCAACGGGCAACATAACTGTCACCTTTTGCGGCGC
>DASWNL010000475.1:0-5493 GCA_036399215.1 Abditibacteriaceae bacterium | reverse complement strand
AGGACGGCAAGACACCTTTTCAAAGGTTACCTTATCGTAGCAGGCGAAGTCAAAACCCATTAACCATGAGTGCGATGAGTAGTATTAACCGTTAACGCCAAAAAGTGAATTGGTCAATTCCAGCGTTAATCAGGTGAGGATCGAGGCCCAGCGTCAAACAGATTAACTGAACCACACCCCAAAACGAATTGAAAACCGCTGGAATTTGCATCAATAAAATAACGCCGATAAAACCAAACATGCCAAAGCTTGCAGCGGCGTGCTGGGTTTCGGCATCCAAATGCGGACGCAAGGCGCCAAAGCCATCAAAACCTGGAAACGGAATCATATTAAAAAGCACCGCCGTTACCTGTAACAAAGCCAAAAAAGCCAATGCAGGCTGCGCGCCTTCGGCAGGAGGAATAAAGCGCAGAATCAAGACCAACACCAAAGCCAAAATTACATTGGCTGCCGGGCCAGCGAGGGAAACCATTGTGTCCCACCATTTGCTTTTCAAGAGATGGCTTTCTATGTAAACCGCGCCGCCCGGAAGGCCTAAGCCACCCATCAACAAAAACACAATAGGCAAAACAATCGAAAGAAACGGATCCGTATATTTCAAGGGATTAAAAGACAAGTAACCCTTATCTTTCACGGTCGTATCGCCGCCTTGATAGGCTACAAAAGCGTGCGCCCATTCATGAAGGCAGACCGAAAAAATCCAACCCGCTAAGACAATGATAAAAGTGTAAATTTCTTGAGACATTCGTATTTAAAGTCGAGACTTCCGACAAAATCAAGGCTGTCATTCCGAGCGAAGCCGAGGAATCATACATCATGCCAACATTCCTCGGCTTCGCTCGGAATGGTAACTCAACAAGATGAAAATTAACCAACTGCCGCGCGGATTTTCACAATCGAATCCAGCAAAGCGGGCATTTCATGTAATGGCACCATGTTAGGCCCATCACTGAGCGCATTATCCGGGTCGGGGTGTGTTTCAATGAAAAGCGCGTCTACACCTACAGCAACCGCCGCGCGCGTTAAAGAAGGCACAAATTTCCTGTCGCCGCCCGATTTATCCCCTGCGCCCCCTGGCTTTTGCACGCTATGCGTGGCATCAAAGCAAACCGGCGCATACTGCCGCATGATTTCCAACCCACGAAAATCCACCACTAAATTATTGTAGCCAAAAGTCGCGCCGCGCTCGGTGAGAAGTAAATTCTCACACCCGGCTTCACGCAGCTTGTTTGCTACATTTTTCATGTCTTCAGGCGCCAAGAACTGCCCTTTTTTTACATTAACGGCACGATTGTATTTTGTCGCCGCCTGCGCCGCAGCCACTAACAAATCCGTTTGCCGACATAAGAAGGCAGGAATTTGCAATGTGCCGACTTGCGCGACGGCTTCGCATTGCTGCTCTTCATGCACATCGGTCAAAACCGGCAAATCGAACTCCTCCGCGATGCGCGCCAGCGAAGCCAAGCCTTTTTCCAATCCCGGCCCGCGCTGGGAATGAATCGAAGTGCGATTGGCTTTATCAAACGAAGCCTTAAAAACATAATTAATGCCGCGCCGCGCGCACTCTTCTTTTAAAAAGCCTGCGACCTGGCGCGCCAATTCATCGCTTTCCAGCATGCATGGCCCGGCAATCAACAATAGCGGCTGCCCGTCGCCGACCTGGTAGTTTGCAATTTGCATAAAAAACAGTTTGTCAGAAACGGAATAGAATGCGGCCTATGGACGCGGAAAAGGCGCGGATAAACGCTGATTTCTGATTGGGTATTCAGAGTTGGGCTAATCCCTTTTACAAACAATCTTCTTTTCCTGCGTTAATCCCCGCGTTTCCGCGTATGAAATCCGCGTTCTATTCCGCAACAGTCATCAATTTATCCTGCGGATTTTCACTTAATATCAAACCGCGAAAGCGCCATTCCTGGGGGCGATTGTTGGAGTGCAGTTGTAAGCCAAGGGGCGAAGCCTTGAGCATTGTGGGCTTATCCATGAAGTCGAAAACCAATTTGCCATTGTTCGCCATACGGATGCGCGAACCGATGACAAGCACTTCAATTTTGTTCCAATCGCCAACTGCTTCGCTGAGGTTTTGCCAGGTGCCGGCGTGCTTTTCGGGCACTACGCGATTGCGACGGTTGGCATCCCAGATGCCCCAATCGTTACAAAACATAAGCAGTGGCCCTTTGAAACTGTAAGGGTCGCCTTTGTCTTCGATTTTCTCGCCCAAAGCGGCAAGGGCGGAGTGCATCGTCGAATAATTGTCGCCGCGCGTTTGCTTCACTTCAAAGAGCAAACGAAAATTGCGATAGCTTTTAGTGGTGAACAAATAAGTGCTAACCGGCACTTCGCCAGTATTATGCCCTTTGATGCTATCGCCTTCCACTGACCAGTATTTTTCGATTTGCCCTTCCCACCCGGTCAAATCGCGCCCATTGAATAATTTCACCGGCGTTTCGTTCGTTGGCAGCGCCACGCTCCCGGCCCAATCATCAGCCTGGGCCGGATAAACCAGGCAGAGCAAAACAATAAATAAATTTTTGATGTTCATGGTCAGTTAGGCTGTTCTACTTGACTAAGCATCCAATCAAGTGTCTCCAAAAATTGTGTTAAAGCACCGGGCTGGGTTAGAGCCGATAACATGAAGCTGGGACTACGATTGATGCTATCTTTTGGCAGGTTCACTCCAGAGATGGCATTGCACTTATCAAGTAAGACCAAGCGCGTTGCTTCATCGAAGGGAGGGGCTTTCATGTATTGAAATTGCATACTGACGTGCCCAGTCGTCCAGAGTGATAAGGGGGAGTGACGTTTGCCATCAGCATTGCACCGCAGAGTGAAAGAGCCATCCCGTCCGCCACTGCCCCAAGCCACCTCCATTTTACCCTTCGCCCACTCATAAATCGAACGCGCTACCTCTACCTGCTGTGTATCGTGCTTTTCAGCTAAACGAGCGAAGAATTTTTCATAGTCCCACGACTCTTTCAAGCGGCCACCTGAGTTTTTGGGCGGGGTTAAAGCAGTAGCACCAATAACTTGGGGGACTAACGTCTTGAGGGGTTGCCCTTGCTTGTCCTCGCCTACAAAGTGCCGTATCTCAACAGCGAATACTTCAACAAGGTTCATGTGGTAATTCAAGAACTCAATGATGCGCTGTAATTCCAAGGGAATGTGATCCGCTACAAAAATCAAGCGGATGCGCCCAGCTTGCAAGTTCGTTCCCACGCGTAGCCAAAATTCATCAACATTAGCTGTATCGGGAGGGGTTTCTAACAATTGGGCAATCGCTTGATTCGCTTCCTCGACGTGTGAAAATGAGGCTTCAAATACCGCCCGCAGCTTTTCAACCGGCCAATAGACAACCGCATTCGCGGCATAGTCCAGCATTTGACCTACCACTTCACGACGAGAGCCAGTCAAGCGAGCATCACTTTTGCGCTTAACTTCCACCAGAGTGGGAATGGCATCTTGATCGAGAAACAGATGATCCAAAGCCCACCGGTCACTTCCACCTTCGGTGTCTGGCACACCAAACTCACGCGATACCAGAAGCCAGCGACGGGGCGACGCCTGATTGATCTGCTCACCGGGTAATAGATCAGGATATTTTTCCAAAAGAGTTTGGAAATCATCTTCTGTTGCAAACTCTTGCTCAATCAAACTCTGCAAACTATCATCGCTCTGAATGACGAAGATTTTTCCACCCATTACTTACGCTCCTAAATAAGCCGCTTTCACACGCGGGTCGCGCTCGATTTCTTTAGCCGGGCCGTTCATTATGATGCGTCCTGTTTCGAGCACATAAGCGCGGTCGGCGATGGCTAATGACATATGCGCGTTTTGCTCGACTAAAAGCACCGTCACGCCGCGCTCGCGGATGCGCTGGATGACATTGAAAATTTCACGCACTAAAAGCGGCGCCAGTCCCAGACTTGGCTCATCCAAAAGTAAAAGACGCGGGCGACTCATCAAAGCGCGCCCGACGGCTAACATTTGCTGCTCGCCGCCCGACATTGTGCCTGCCGCCTGATTCTTGCGCTCGGCCAAACGCGGGAATAGCTCATAAACTTCGGTTAAATCCCTGGCGGCCTGTGCCTTGTCTTTGCGCGTGTAAGCACCTAAATCCAGGTTTTCAGCCACGCTCAACGAAGAAAACACGCGCCGTCCTTCAGGCACTTGCACCAGACCCTGTGCCACGCGCCTATGCGCCGGGGTTTCAGTGAGATTTCTGCCTTCAAAAAGCATCGCGCCCGAAGTGGGATTCAGCAATCCCGATAAAGCCAGCAAAGTTGTGCTCTTACCGGCACCATTCGAGCCAATCAAAGTCACGATCTCGCCTTGATTCACATGCAACGAAACATTGTGCAAAGCATGAATCACACCATAATGGACATTGAGGTTTTCGATTTGGAGCATTTTAGCGATTAGTGATTAGCAGTTAACGGTTAGCAAAGCCACAACGGCTAAAAGCTAACTGCTCAAAGCTCAACGCTTTCAAAAATCAAACTTTTCTTTCAGCTTATTCTCAACACAAGTTGGCACGCTGCCGGGGATGACGCGGCGCCCAAATTCGGCGGCCTGGCGCACAATGCTGGAGCTTAAATACAGGTGCTTATGACTGGGCATGACAAAAACCGTTTTGATTTCGCTGTCCAGTTGTTCATTCGCCAGAAGTAGAGCTAATTCATTCTCAAAATCTGTTACCGCGCGCAAGCCGCGCACGATAAAGCGAGCCTGGTGAGCGCGGGCACAATCTACAGTAAGGCCTTCAAAGGCCGCGACTTCAACATTGGGTAAATTAGCCTCACTTATCGCTTCTTGCAGAAGTTGAACCCGTTCCCCGGCGGTAAAAGTCGGCACTTTGCCGGGGTTAATGCCAACAGCGGCCACAACCTTGTCGAACAAAGAAGCGGCCTCATGCAATATATCGAGATGTCCTGCTGTTACCGGGTCAAAAGTGCCGGGATAGATGGCGATTTTCATGAAACTCTGACAGAGTTAATCAGAATTCCACAACTAACCCATCACGCGCTGAAACCGCTTGCGGGCACAAATTGAGTAGCGAAGCCAAAAGGGAATCTTCTTCCAGGGGTTCGTGCTCAGTCAATGGATTAAAGTGTGTGAGGGCGATGTTTTTGACTTGCGCTTCGCGCACTACCTTTAAAACCTGCTCCGATGTGCAATGCCCGGATACAGCGGCAATTTCATGCAGGCTATCGCTGAAGTTACGCTCATGCACCAGCAAATCCACGCCGCGCACAAAATCGAGATAGCGTCCATCACCGGCGGTATCCGTCACATAAGCCAACGATTTGCCGGGCCACTCGAAACGATAGGCTAAGGAGCCGCCGGGATGCGTTAGCAAAAAAGTATTTACCTGTGCGCCGCAGATTTCAAAAGGTGTTTCCGGTTCGATGGTAACCGTCGGCCAACTCAGAGGCAGGGGAAAGAGCGGCGAATCGAAAAGCGAGTTTTGCACCACATCCAAAGTGGCAGCATCGC
>DASWNL010000474.1:0-2370 GCA_036399215.1 Abditibacteriaceae bacterium | reverse complement strand
CTACCGAAACTGTGGGCACTATGGCTGGATACGCCGACTTTCAGCCTGTTCTCGCGCCCGGAGGAATGGGCAGCTCTGGCGTTTTTTGCAACGCTGGTGGCGTTTATCGCCTGGCTGTGGAAATGGAGTTTGCAACTGCATTTGCGGCGCCGCTTGCCGGCTTTGTATTTGGGATTAACCTGGTGGCGCCAAACGCTGGGCGCCTGGCTCATCGTAGCGAGTTGGCTTTATCTGGTGCTGCTGCTTTTGGCGTTGCCCGTGCGCCGCGAAGCAGATTTGCAATTTGAAAAAACGCTGACCTCCTTGCCGACCACGCGCAGTTTGTAGGGGCACCCGGTGCCCCTACCAGTGTTCACCAGGGGGCATCGTTTACCAACGCGGCGCGGGCGGCTTTTTGACCGCTGGCGTTGGCGGCGTTGGCGTTGGTGATGCGGGCGGTGCCTGCGATGGTGCAGGCGCTGATGGCACAGTTGATGGCGCCAACGATTTTTCTACAGATTTTTCCGGCTCTGGAGCGGCAACCGGTATGTTTACAGGTGTGCTAACAGCAGGCGGCGCAGGTTGGGGTTCAGGCTGCGGGTCAGTGGGCAAAGGCGGCACTAATTCAGCGAAATCGGGAACTACTGGTGTGCTGACAGGCGGTGTTGCATTGACAGGTGGATTTTCAAGTGGTGCGTTTGTGGCGAAGCTGTTTTGAGCGATGAGATCGGGCGCGAAGTTTTCTGTTGGTGTCGTAGTTGGTAAAGCCGGTTGTGATGGTTGATAAGTGGAATATTGTTGGCGTTGAGCGGGCGCCAGATCGTTCCAACCCTCAAAGGTGCTTCCAGTCACAACCTGTTCACGCCGCTTTTCTTTGCGCTCGCGCAAACTCGGCGCGCGGCTACCGACTTCCACTTCATCAGGCTCTTCTTGTGGGCGCAGACTGGCTATGTCGCCAATGAACTGGGGATGATCGGGTGTCTGTCGAATCAGGTAAATCAAGACCAAGATGATAATTGTCAGCAATATGCTGCCTTCAGCGCCAAAAGCACCGCCGGTTAGCCAGCGCGAAGAAGAAACTTCAATTTCCAGCAAGTGAAATGTCTTGAGGCCGCTAACCGGCAAAGAAAAGACACTGCCCAAAAAGAAGTTCCACGCCGCGTGAAAGCCGATGGGAAACCACAGGCTGCCGGTTTTAAAAGCGCAAAGGGCGAAGAAAACCCCGATGAGAACGATGTTAGGCAGCGCTTGCCAGGCCGCGCCTATTCTTTCGGGTGTGGGTGCATCTTGAAAATTCCCCAGATGAACAAGACCGAATAAAATGGCCTGAATAATCGCCGCCGCACCCAGCCCGATTTTATCGGCTCCCAACCACACGCCTAAATTGTGCAAGGCATAGCCACGAAACAAAATCTCTTCGGCCAAGCCCACGCCTATCATCAAAACGGCCCAGAGTAAAAGGTGTGACAGGATGCCGCCTGTGCCGGCTTCCCTTGCGCGCTCCGAAAGACCCACAATCTGGACATGACCACTGACCCACAACAGGCCGAATAAAAAAGTTATAGCCAGAAGCCCGCACAAGGCGCCGGAGAAAAACTGCCCCATATTGCGCCCGCGCACGCCAAGCGAAACCAAAGAGCGCGCATCTAAGATTCTGCGGCACAGCCAAACGGCCCCGATCATAGCTGGGATTTGGGCTGCCATCAAAGCTACCAGCGCGCGCGGTGGCAAGCTAAAGCCTGAAGTGGGTGCGCCACCTGTTGAAATTGCCTGATTAAGGCCCATCAGCACGAAAACCGGGGTGCTTAAAGCGAGAACGCTGACCAAAACAGCAACAGCGCATAAAATGAGACGGGCAAAAGGATGAAAACGCGGATAGGGCATGAAAGAAGGCAAAATAGAAAACGTAAAATGAAAAGACATCATTCATTTTGCGTTCTTTAGCCGTATTTTACAAAGTCGCTGCTTTTGTTAGCTTAAAAGATAGGTAAAGGAACAGCATGTATTTGGACGGCTCACGCAAGGAAATCATTCGCTGGGTAGAGCAGGGCTTAAACGACCGCGAGATTGCCGACCGCTTGCGCGTTTCTCGCTCAACAGTGCGTTATTGGCGCGAACGCAATGGCATAACGCGGCCTGAAAAGCCCAAGACTTCGGAAACGGCCAAAACCTCCATGAAGACAAAAGCAAAAAGCGAGAAGTCTTAGAGCTGGTTTCAAGAGTAGGCAGCAAGCCAAAAAGCGGCACGTCATTCTGAAGGGTCTTAAACAAAGTAAGATTTTGGCCCCAACAAGGGCGGTGTCATTCCCGCGCCGGGTGCCCTCTGGGCAGGTGGAATCCAGGCAAAAGAGTGCTCGCAACATCTTGTGGTGAAAAGAAAAACGTATGGAT
>DASWNL010000473.1:0-7697 GCA_036399215.1 Abditibacteriaceae bacterium | reverse complement strand
TCAGGACACGGTTTTCAAATTCGGTCTGCAAGCGTGGTATTTACTGGGCACGGCTTCGATTTGCGGCGCGATTCGCGTTTTGCATAGTTGGGCGGCGAAGAAGCCTTTGATGTTACCTTTTGCCCGCGCGGGGTTGGCGATTCTGCTATTTGCGCCGTTGGTAGCAACGTTTTCGACAACACTGGCGCGGGCGAAGGCTCATTTGATGTCTCGTGAAGAAACCAACCATCGCCTGACAGAAAAGCTGCCTAATGATAAGGCGCGCCCGGTGAATTTCAACTTAGGCGCCTTTGGGTTTTACGCGGAAAAGTGGGATGGTTGGGATGCGTGGGCACATTTAAAGCCTGCCGAGCAGCAAACCGCGCAGTGGCTTTTTGATGCAGCGCGTGATGGCGATAATTTGTTGGAAGCGGAACAAAAAGAGGGCGGCGATTACACTGAGTATTCGCGCTATGCACACGCAACCGGCATACCCACCGTTATCGGCCCACAGGCGCATACCTTTCAATGGGGCGTGCGCTGGAAAAAAGTTTTCGAGCACAAAAATGATGTGCGCATTTTTTATCTTTCCGGTGGCTTGAATCGCCAGGCCATGCGCCAGGATATAATGAAAAAATACAGCGTGCGCTTCATCATTTTAGGTGAACTCGAACAGCAGGAATATGGAAAAGGCGCCATTGCATGGCTCGAACGTGACTTGTTGCATGATAGCTTGCGGCAAATTTTATTTGCGTCTCACGACCTGGATGAAAATCGCGTCATTCTTTTCCATCGAGCACCCTGAGAATTTGTTTTCATGTCCAAAATTGCCCTGAAAGACTCTTCGCCTGCTAAAGTTGAAAACGCTTCCCCTCATCTTACGATGAACTCCGAAATTGAGGACGCGCCACCTGCAAAACCCTGGAGCGCAGAAGACCCGCGCTTCTGGCAAGTGGGATTATGGCTGCTGCTTATCGGCATCGCGTTGCGCCAGCTTGCTTTAGCACGCTCGCCTTATTCTTCGGATGAAGCGATTCATGCCTGGTATACGCAGGACTTTCACAAATACACCTACGACCCGATTTATCATGGGCCGCTGCTCTATCATCTCGAAGCTGTAGTTTTCGCCTTGATGCGCCCTGGTGCCGCTGGCGATTACATTGGTCGTCTGGTGCCTTCACTTCTGGGAATTGGCACTTTAGCTCTAGTTCTTGGCCCGGCCCGGCGTTGGTTGGGCGCTAAGGGCGCCTTGTGGGCTTTGGCGATGTTAGCAATTTCACCTATCATGGTGGCTTACCATCGCGTGCTGATTCACGACGCTCTGGTGATGATTCTCACTCTGGGCGCAGTTCTATGCTTTCAACGCGCATTAGAAACGCAAAGCTGGACACAAAGTGGGCGGCAGGCGCGCATTGGTTTGGTGGCTTTGCTGACGCTGTTTATCTGCACTAAAGCCAATGCGTTTTTCATCATTGTCATGCTGAGCGCGTTTTGGCTGATAGTCATTTTGCGCCGCCCTGTAAGGCCGATTGTTTTGCCTCAATGGTTAAGTTTTGCTTTGCCGATGGCCCTGTTTTTCATTGTTGCTGTAGCTTCACACTTTGCCTTGCGCGACCCTGATTTTGGGCCTTACATTCAGCGCTTGCAACATAGTGGCACAGCGGGATGGAAAATATCCCTTGCTCGTGTGATTGCCAGTGAAACGACTTACAAATTCGTTTGTCTCTCGTGCGTTTGCCTTTTGGGTTTGTGGGCGCTGCTTACGCCAAATCCGGCACAAAGAGAAGAACCACTCGAAGATGAGCCAAACCAGAAGCCCACTTTCGATTTACGCACTCCGGTTATGGCCGGGTGGGTCGCTCTTTTTCTCTTTTTCTATCTTTATGGACACGGCGTCAAGTGGTGGCAGGTGCCTGTAGAGATGGTGAAAACACCGGCGGCCTGGGCGCAGAAATTTGACCGCAGCATAACCGCTATCAGCGCTACTATGCGCGGCCAGAAAGAGTTTTCAGTGCCGCCGAAAAAAGATTGGACAGCCTCGCAGATCGTCGAAGCACCCGATTGGGACGCGGCCACTATGGCCATTCCGCGCATGTTATCGTATTGGGGTGGTCAGCAGAAAAAACCGCGCTTGCCCGGCCCACACGATTACTACCTGGTGCTGATGCTTTTGTATGAGTTGCCTTTGGTTTTGGCCGCCATTGGCGGCATCTGGCACGCATCGCGGCGACGAACACCTTTTGGTGATTTGCTTTTATGGTGGGCGTTTACATCATTTGTTTTATATGCTGTTGCCAATGAAAAAGTGCCCTGGCTTTTAACACACATTATGCTGCCGTTGATTTTATTAGCGGGAATGTGGCTGGGCAGCGTCGAATGGAAAGGCCCGCGCTTGAAAGTGCTCTATGCAGCCAGCGTTTTGGGTGCGGTTTTCTTACTGCGCCATGTTTTAGCGACCAGTTTCGGGCAGCCCAACGACCAGCATGAGCCGATGTATTACGCACAAACCACCGAGACTTTCCGCAAGACTTATGAAGAGGCCATGAAGGCCACAGCCAATGGAGAAGGGGATGTTTGGCTTGACCCGCCGACGCAGTGGCCTGCCGTGTGGTGGCTGCGCCCCGATGCGCTGCTAAAAGGCAATGCGAACATGGCTTATAACGAGGCTTTGCCGTCAGGCCCCATCAAAGTCGCCGTTATATCCCCGGATAACTGGAAAAAATACCAACCGCAGCTAACGGGTTGGCAACATCGCAAAGTGCCTTATTTCGTCTGGGCACGCGCTTCCTGGCCCGCTTTGAGGCCAAAAACCTTTTGGAATTTTTGGGCTTATCGCAAAGTGAACACGGGCAACAATCTCGATGGCCTTTTAACGCCGCCCGGCGAGTGGAGTCACAATGAAGCGGTTATTGCCTGGAAGCAGTAGGAGGGAAGCAGACGGCAGTAGGCAGGAAGCAGGCGGCGGGGAGCAGACGGCAGTAGGCGGACGGCGGGAAGCAGCAAAATAAAAGGCACCGAAAAACTGATACGTTTTCGGTGCCTTTTGGCGTTGTTACACCTGTCTGCTATCTGCCTCCCGCCGTCTGCTTACTGTCAGTAACGCTCCAGTCCTTTGCCATATCCTTCTAAGAACTCCCGCCATTCGGGACGGCGAATGGCCGACACAAAGCGCGGAAACGAAATGTAAGGCACATAGCGTGGCTTGTAAGGCTCACGGGGCAGTCTCATGCCGCATTCCTGCGGAGTGCGGCTGCCTTTTTTGTTGTTGCATTTCAAGCACGAGCACACCACGTTTTCCCAGGTGGTTTCGCCGCCGCGATGGCGTGGAAACACATGGTCAATAGTGAGATTCGATTTCGAGCCGCAGTAGACGCAGGTGTAATCGTCGCGCGCTAAAACGGCCTTGCGCGACAATTTTAAGCGTGGCATCGGACGCCGAACATTGGAGTGCAAGCGCACCACGCTTGGCACTTCAAATGTGCTTTCTGCCGACAGCATTTCGCCTTCGGCATAGCGCAGCACTTCGGCTTTGCCCAAAAGCACCAGCACTAAGCCGCGCCGCACGCCGCAAATGTTCAGCGGCTCGTAGTTGTGATTGAGCACCAACACGCCCCGGTCAGCAGAGCCATGACCGTCGAATTCGTGTTCGTGCTCGCTCAGAGACGGTGGATGTTGTTGCTCCCGCGACGCAGGCGAGCGCAAAGGACGATGGCCCTTGCGGTTTTTGCCCGGTGCTGCGGAAGCCCTTTGGTGATGACGTTTCATCGGTGCCTCTTCTCCCTTGAAGGTTTACCCTTCGGGCGGCATAGCTGAAAGAGGTTTTCTTTGCGCCGCCCCTTAAATTTAATATCGAAGAAAGCTGCCCACGTGCCTGAATCGCTGGCAACTTGACTTCTTAAAAATTAATGAGATTGCAGAAGTCTTGTCATTCTGAAGGGCGTCTCCGCGCCCCGAAGAATCTCCTTGACTAATGGGGATTCTTCAGTCGCGGGCGCCCTCTGGGCAGGTGCTCCTTCAGAATGACCTTTTCTTTCAATCTCCTAACAACCCTAACTGCCGGCGCCGGTCTTCGTTTAAACGAGTTGCACTCAGCATAGCATCTGCTGCGGCTGCAATGATAACCGCCAGCCATAACAGCACCAAAAGCCAGAAAAAAGCGCGCTGTCCGCCGCTCATGGCCTCAATGGCCTGAGCCATGCTTGGCATGATGCGCCGTCCTACAGACGCTTCCTGCATGGCGCGCATTTTGTTGAACAACAGATTAAACCAACTTAACCCGATCAAGGCCCAAACCGCTAAAAAGACACCGCCTTTTTCATACTCGTCGTTGTAAAGCTGCCCGGCTCCCGGCACGATGACCGAAAGACCCAGAGCCAGCGGTGGTTTCTTATCCAGCAATTTGTCATAGCCCGGATCAAGACTATTGGCGATGGCATTTTGCAGCGCGCTCTCTTTCATCAATTGATCGCGCTCCATTTCGGCAATGTCTAACCGCGCCAGGCCTAATTTTTCTTCAAACGGCGCATGATCGGGATGATGCTTTAAGCCATGTTCAAACACTTGAATGGCTTTTTCCTGCTCGGCATCCTCCAGAAACATATCGCCCAACATATCCAACGCGCCTATGTCGGACGGATCTATTTTCAGCGCCTGCGCCAGCAGCTTGCGCGCTTCGCCGCGCTGATTGCGCCTTAGGGCCAGACGCGCCGTCATGACCACTTTTCCGGCCTCTTCGGCGCGCCGCTCTTTGTCCAGTTCGCTCATTATTTCAAAAACAAAAACGCCCGGCGGGAAAAGCGCCTGTTACCCCTACAACTTAGGAGAGACAGGAAGACGTTTCCGCGCCGGGCGTTTTCAAAGCTTTACAGCTTTATTGCACCCTGCTATCGGGTCTTAACCTGTCCAACCTGCCGGTTGCCGTGTTGTCGCTTTCTCTGCCTTCGTTACTATTATCTGTTTGCGGCTTCGGTTCATACGATGAGACTTTGGCATCGGCCCATAAGCGTTCAAGATCGTAAAATTCGCGCGTCTCCTGATCGAATATGTGCAGAATCACATCGCCATAGTCCATGATAATCCACAGACTGGCAGAGTCGCCTTCGGGCTTGGCGCGTTCCCCGGCTCGCTCGCGCAAGCGATCACGCACGCCCTGGGCGATGCTTTGAATATGCGTTGTGCTGGTTCCGCTGCACATAACGAAATAATCCGCTAAGGTCGTCAATCCGCGCACGTCCAAAACCACAATCTCCTGTGCCTTAATTTCATCAGCCGCCTCGCAAATCAGATCGCGTTTTGCTTCTGCTTCGATGGGCGGGTGGTTTGTTACTTCCAAAAGTTCTTCCATGCTCTCTAACTATAAATACAAGCCGCGCTGCCTGACTTCAACTTCGACAGCATCCGGCACCAGATAGCGAATCGGCAAACCCTCTTGCACGCGCTTTCGCAAATCGCGGCTGGCAATGTCTAACGCAACGGTTTCCAGCCAGATAACCCGTGCGCATTGCGCTTCATTTAATGGCGTTTTCGCTGCTTCCAGATCAAAATCAGGCCGCGATAACGCAATAAATCGGCACTTCTCAAACAGTTTTTCGGCCTGATACCAGGTCAAAATCTCACCAATTGAATCGGCGCCCACAATATAAAACAGCTCCGCATCCGGCATCTGCTTCCCAAACTCATCGAGCGTATCAATCGCATACGACGGGCCGGGCCGGTCTATTTCAATGCGCGAAATCTCAAATTGTGGGTTTCCATCAATGGCTAATCGGGTTAGCTCAAAGCGCGTTTCTGGATCAGCATTCGCCGTCTTGCCTTCTCTGTGCGCCGGTTTATTGTTGGGAAAGAAAATGACCTTCTCTAAGTTACAATGCACCCGTGCCTCTTCGGCAATGAACAAATGACCATGATGAATTGGGTCAAACGTCCCGCCCATCAATCCAATTCGCACAACTGCATTATAACGATGTGCTTATTATTGCGTCAATTAAAAAGGAGAAATAAAAAGAGAATAGCGAATTAAAGACTCTTCATTTATATGCACCATGGACTAACAGAACTTTGTGGACAATAAAAGTAGAATCCCCACCACTCGTGATATACCTCTGTCCCACAACCTAAGCCGCACCCGGCCAAATTTCCGTATGTGGCCTTTTCATGCCGCAAAATTTCACGAGGGCCAGGGTTATATAGTCCTACAATCCATGCCCGCTGCATGAGGACTTTATGTGTAGGGCAAAAGTGCGTGTATGGAAATCCCGCCAAGTAAGCGCGAAACCCCAGTAGGCAAATTAGAAGCAATGCGCATATAGCGATAGCGCACTTGTCGAACCACTTTAATCGTAATCGCTTCATTGCAATTACATTATAGGCTCCTCTGCCTCATCATCTGCTTCGCTTTATCTTCCTTACTTTGGTTAGCACTACATCATCCGGCGTTTCTTCGTTTTTGATAACTTCGGTGGGAGCAGTATTGGCTAATGCTAATTTGATGGCTTCGCCTAAATCGCTGGCGATGTGAAAGTGCAGGGCATCGCGCACTTCTTTAGGGATTTCATCTAAATCGCGTTCGTTTTCTTCGGGCAGGATGATTTGTGTCAGTCCGGCACGGTGAGCGGCGAGAACTTTTTCCTTAACGCCGCCAACGGCTAAAACGCGGCCTCGGAGGGAGATTTCTCCGGTCATGGCGATCTCTTTTTTGACGGGCTTGGCCGTCATCGCTGAAACCAGCGCAACCGCAATCGCGACGCCCGCTGAAGGGCCGTCTTTGGGCACGGCGCCCGACGGGACATGAATATGCGCGTCGTGCTTTTTCGTCCAGTCGCCTTCGATACCCAGCGCAATGGCGTGCGAGCGCGCATAAGTCATGGCGGCTTCGCACGATTCTTTCATCACCTGGCCCAGATTGCCGGTCAGTTTGGTATTGCCGCTGCCTTCAACAAGCGAAACTTCAATCGGCAAGATTTCGCCGCCGACTTCCGTCCAGGCTAAGCCTTGCGCTACACCGATTTCGTCTTCTTTTTGCACCGCGCCGTAGATGAATTTGCGTGGGCCGAGATAGTCGCTCAGGTTTTTGGGCGAGATGCTGATTTTCTTAGTGGTGTCTCCTTGCGCCACGCCACGCGCGACTTTGCGGCACACGGTGCCGACTTCGCGCTCCAAA
Organism: Abditibacteriaceae bacterium; assembly: GCA_036399215.1. Classification (GTDB taxonomy): domain Bacteria; phylum Armatimonadota; class Abditibacteriia; order Abditibacteriales; family Abditibacteriaceae; genus DASWNL01. Next base: position 559 of record DASWNL010000473.1, on the reverse strand, counting down.
TTGCGCACGCCGGCTTCACGCGTATAATCGCGGATAAGTTGCGTCACGCCCTCATTGGGAAAAGCGATGTGCTTATCTTTGATGCCGTTTTCCTTCATCTGCTTGGGAATCAGAAACTGCCGCGCGATGGTGTGCTTTTCGGCCTCGGTATAGCCGGGAAAACGCAAGACTTCGAGGCGGTCACGAAGCGCGGCGGGAATCGGGTCGAGCAGGTTGCCGGTAGCGACGAACATTACTTCGGATAAGTCAAAGGGCACTTCCAGATAGTGATCGCTAAAGGCGGTGTTCTGTTCGGGGTCGAGGGCTTCCAATAGCGCCGAGGATGGATCGCCGCGATGATCGCTGCCCAGCTTGTCAATTTCGTCCAGCATAAAGACTGGGTTTTTGACTTTGACGCGGCGCATTCCAGCAATCAAACGGCCCGGCATGGAGCCGATATAGGTGCGGCGATGGCCTCTGATTTCAGCTTCATCGTGAATGCCGCCAACGGAAACACGAATGAACTCACGGCCTAAGGCGCGCGCGATGGATTTGCCGATGCTGGTTTTGCCGACACCGG
>DASWNL010000472.1:0-2553 GCA_036399215.1 Abditibacteriaceae bacterium | reverse complement strand
ATGACAAAACTCTTCACTGGATTGCCCACCCAGACTTTTTAAACTGTTTCTTGGAAACAGCTCTTTTCATGGCCGACGATTCACTGTTTTCGGTATCACTTCAAAATCTAAGAAAAATTGCTCTGCAAACCGCGCGCGATGCTATTTTTCCGCCGCGCTGCGCTGGATGCCGCGCCTTTTACCCCGACCTATTTTGCGAATCCTGTCATAAAACGTTACAACCTATTGGCGCACCGTTTTGCTTGTGTTGCGGCACGCCTTTCGACGCTCTGGCCCACGCCGCCGCTGAATGTGCCGATTGCCGTGCCAACCGTTATCACGGCGCACCACCTTATGCCGCTTTGCGCTCAGCCTATGCGTTTGAAGGAGCCTTGCGCCCCGCTGTTTACAATTTTAAATACAAAGGCAAAACCGCTCTCGCTGAGCCGCTGAGTGCGATTCTTGAACATACCTTGCAAAGCGACCCTACCCTGCAACATCAAAACTTCGCGGCCTTAGTGCCTGTGCCGTTGCATCCGTGGCGGCACTGGCGGCGTGGCTACAATCAAAGTGCGCTTCTGGCCGAGCATCTAAGCCATAAAATCGGCGTGCCCACGCTCGAACTTTTGCTGCGCACGCGCCGCACGGGGTCGCAAGTAGGCCTGACGGAAAAACAACGCCTCGAAAACGTGCGTGGCGCTTTTGCAAGCAATCATAAATTAATGTCTCAGTTCAGCAATCGAATCTGCAATCAAACAGGCGCTGTGCTTTTAATTGATGACGTATGCACCACGGGCGCGACTTTGGCCGAATGTGCGCGCGTCTTGCAAGGCGCCGGTGTTGCACAAGTTTTCGCGCTGACGTTGGCACGGCAGTTGTAAGGTAGGCACTGGTTATTTGTCTGATGTCATTTCTATTTTCAGCCAATGACCAATGACTGATGCTCAACAAAGGACAAGTGACCAATGACCAATGACCTCTGCGTCATCCTTAATCCGCGCTCCGGCTCGGCGGGCGACGATTTCCGGCAACGCGTGGAAACCGCCCTGCAAAATGCCAATGCCCAATACGAGATTTTAGAAACCACACTGGAAATTGGCGGCAAGGAGTTGGCGTGTGAAGCCGTCAAAAACGGCGCGCGCCATTTAGTGGCCTGCGGCGGCGATGGCACCGTCATGGCCGTAGTCAACGGCATTGGGCAAAGCGGCTTGGTGAATGCCGGAAAAGAACCACAAATTACGCTTTCCATTGTGCCCGGTGGCACTGCCAATTTGCTGGCTGGCGCCTTAAAAATCCCTTCAAATGTGGATGACGCCATCGCTACCGCCTTGGAAGGCCGCGATTTGGCCTTAGACCTGGGAACGTGCGGCTCGACCTGGTTTGCTCTGGGTTTGGGCCTGGGCCTGACCGAAAAACTGGTATCGCAAACCAGCACGGTTGAAAAAGAGCGCCTGGGCAAACTGGCCTATGCTAAAGCGATGCTGGGCGAAATGGGCATGAAGCCGCATGGCTTTCACTTAAAACTGGACGACCAACCTGATCAACTGCGGGCCGGCGTTGGTGTTGTCATTGCTAATGCCGGCGAAATCGGCGGCGGCTTTACCTTCGCACCCTTTGCGCGTATGGATGACGGCGAATTAGATGTCTGCGTGCTGCGCCGCTTTTATTTTCGTGATGTTTTGCGTTTGGCATGGCGCGCGATTCTGGGCACTATGCCCGAAGATCGCGCTGTAGAGTTCTATCAGGCGCGCCATGTGGAAATTACCTGCAACCCGCCTCTGGACTTACAAATTGACGGTGAAGAAGTAGATAAGATGATTCCCCTTGTCGCTGATGTAGTGCCACACGCCATTTTAGCGCGCGTGCCCGCCGAAAAAGCCGCCGAAGCCGCCTTTGAAGCCACCGGTGAGCCACCAGCCTGGCGCCAGCATCTGCCCGTTGTGCGCGGTATTTTGTTTATTTTAATGTTGATTGGCTTACTCTTCGGCGTTATTGCGGGTGTGCGAGGCGTGCAGCGTAAACGTGAAAATGGATAAGCACAAATCTTATCTCACAGCACGCGCCGTTCGGCTTCGCGCTCGGCGGCTTCAATGGCATCTTCGATAACTTGTAGCCAGTGGGCCACTTCGTTTTTGGGAATGTCGGGTGGCAGGCGCAACGGCGCCGCCATATGAAAATGCACGTGCGCGAAGGGCTTGGGAATCATGTGCCTGTCCCAGGACGACAAATTCCAGGCCCGTGAAGCGGCAATACCAACCGGTAGAATCACAGCGGGCGCATTAGAGGCCATATAAACAACGCCCCCCTGCGCTTTACAACGCGGGCCTTTAGGGCCATCAGGCGTAAGAGCAAAACTTTGCCCTTCGCGCAAAAGGCGCATCGCTTCGCGCAAAGCGAGAATGCCCTCGCGTTTCTTCGCAGACCCCCTCACAATGCGCCAGCCATATCGCGCCCAAAAAGCACCCTGCAACTGTCCGGTGCGCGAGGTGCTAATCATACCCGCCATATTTTTGTCGCGCAAAAAATGCAGCGGCACCAGAGATTTCCCATGCCAGCAAACTAAAATCGCGGCTT
>DASWNL010000471.1:0-2970 GCA_036399215.1 Abditibacteriaceae bacterium | reverse complement strand
GTTAGAGGCTGGAGACTCGAAAAACCACTCTCCAGCCTCTAACCTCAGCCTCTACCTCGAATGTCCTATTATCTTTCTCGCTTTACCGGCCAAACAGCGCTCGGATTAAATACCACGCAAGTGTGGACGATTAACGCTGTGCTGATTGCAGTCCTCATCATTTGCTTCGTGACTGACTGGAAGAAGGGTAAAATCCTCAATGTCGTCACCTTTCCCGCAATGCTGGCGGGCCTTTTATTGAACGGGCTTTTCGGCCAGAGCACAATGGGCGATGGCACCGGGTTTCTGTGGGCATTGCTCGGTTGGGCCGTTGGCATGGGCATTCAATGGGTGCCTTTTATGTTGGGCTTTGCCAAAGCGGGAGATGTAAAACTGTTGGCTGCCGTGGGCGCGCTCAAAGGCTGGTCGTTTTGCCTGTTCGGTTTTCTTTACGGTGCTATCGCGTTCTCTTTATTGCTGCCCTGGCTGGCGAAAAAAGGCGAACTTAGTGGCGTGGTGCAAAATATCAAAACCTACGCGCAAGTGGCAGTTGCCACGCAAGGCGCGCCTGAAACGCCTCAACCAACAGTCAAGCGTCATCTACCGTGGGGGCCGGGCTTAGTTGTTGGCTTTTTTATTGCCCTATTGCTGGAGCTAACTTTGGGCAAGCCGTTCTGGTTTTTTTAGTTCAAAGTTTAAGCTTCAAGGTTCAAAGTTGTGAAATGACCTTGAACCTTGAACTTTGAACCTTGAACTAAAATGCAAGCTATTATTCTCGCCGGGGGGCAGGGCACGCGCTTGCGGCCTCTGACTTATACGATTCCCAAACCGATGCTGCCTGTTGCCAATCGTCCGGCGCTTGGGCACACCATAATGGCACTGCACAAAGCCGGTTGCCGCGAGGCTATCGTCACCACCAATTACTTGGCTGAACAAGTTGCGGAAGGCTTGCACGCCCTGCCAGTTCCCTTTCCTGTGCGCTGCGTGCGCGAAGACAAGCCGTTGGGCACCGCCGGTTGTGTAAAGAATGTCATTGAAGAGCTGGATGATGAATTCATCGTCATTCAAGGTGATGCTGTCGCCGACCTCGATTATGAAGCGCTCATAGATTTTCATCACGCCAAGAATGCCGATGTAACAATTACCGTGATGCGCGTGCAGGACACACGCGAATTCGGCATTGTAGCGATGGATGAAGAGCGGCGCATCCTGCGTTTTCAAGAGAAACCGCGCCCCGAAGAAGCCTTTTCCGACTTAGCCAATGCCGGTTTTTATGTCATCAAAAAGAAGGTTTTTGACGATGTGCCCGCCGATCAGCAATATGATTTTTCGCGCCAGCTTTTTCCACTTTTAATGGAGCAGGGCGCGCGCTTTTTCGCATTCCCCATGCAAGGTTACTGGGTAGATATTGGGCGCATTCAGCACTACATCGAAGCCAATATGCATTGCATTCAAGGCCGCAGCGACGTTGCACAAAGCACGCGTGTAGCCGAAAGCACGCGCTTAGTGCCGCCGTTTGTAATTGGCACCGATACCATCATCGCCGACAACTGCACCATTGGGCCTAATGTGGTTATTGGGAATGATTGTATTGTCGGGCCGGGCACGCATATTTCGGGCAGTGTGCTTTACAATGAAGTTGTGGTTGGCGCAGCGGCGCAACTTAACGATTGTGTTGTAGCTTCCGGCTCGCATCTGCGTGATCGTGTCACGGTTGAACCAATGGTCGCCATTGGTGAAGGCTGCGTTATCGGCGTAGGCGCACAGGTTGCGGCCTATTCGCGTGTCGGGCCGCGTATGCCGATTGCCGATGGCACTTTAGTGGAAGGCGCGGTTTCGCCGCGTTTCGATCAAGTTGAGCGTCTCAAGCGCGCCGTGGATAATGCAGATCATTACCGTCTGCTTTCGCAAGAGCAACGCTGGGTTTGCGCCCTTCTGGGCGAATATGGCGAGATGACAGCCCGCTCCCTTGCGGAACTGGGCACCATTCCCTACTCGCGCATTCATTCAACGCTGCATTCGTTGGAAGAACAGGGCATGGTCTTGTCCACGCCGGATGTGCCCAAGCGTTACGCACTCACGCGTGAGGAGCCTTTCGTGCCGGAGAAGAAAGCCGAAAATGCAGCAGAGAACTCTTATGAACGAACACCTTCCTCCTGAAAAGTCTGTGGCCTGGACGGGCACGCGTGGGCCGGATTTAGAGCGCGCCTCAACCGGCGTCACTGGCCTGGACGAACTCATCGAAGGCGGCCTGCCGCGTGGGCGCATTACCCTTGTCACCGGCCCGGCAGGTTCAGGCAAAACTACCTTAGGTTTTCAGTTTTTGCAGCATGGCATTGTGCAAAATAATGAGCCGGGCGTTTATGTCACGCTGCAAGATGAAGTCTCCGATTTAACACAGGACATGGGGCGCTATGGATGGGATGTGCGCGCCCATATGAACGAGCACAAACTGACCATTGTGCGCAGCCCTGTGCCCTTTGAAGTCGACGCGCCTCTAACAACTGATACGCTGCTCGATAAAATTCACGGTGCCGTTACACAAATCAACGCGCGCCGCTTAGTTTTCGATTCCATTGCCGCCTTGGGTTTACCCGACGACGATCATGTGCGCCTGCGCCGCGATGTTTTGCGCCTGTGCGCGCTGCTGCGCGAATTGGGTTGCACCACTTTGATGACAACCGAAATGCCCGATGATGGCAGCCTGACAACCTTTGGTGTCGAGCAGTTCGTGGCGCAAGGCCTGATCGTCCTGCACGTCGCGCACACTTATCGCGGCGTCGAAGTGCGCAAGATGCGAGGCACGCGCCATGATACCAATGTGCATCGCATGAGAATCACCGATAAAGGCCTGCTTGTGTCACCGGGCGAGCATCCGTTTTAGGTTGATTTTTAGGTTTCAAACGCACATTTTCAATTTTGCTTCGACAGATTTAATGATTTCTTAGGCTTCAAAGCATCCTGGCGGCGCCGCGTTTGCAGAACATAGCG
>DASWNL010000470.1:0-18140 GCA_036399215.1 Abditibacteriaceae bacterium | reverse complement strand
AGCAGGTCAAAGCCTTAATTTTCGGCCACACCCATCGCTGGGAATTCCGTGAAAAAGACGGCATTCATCTGGTAAATTTGCCCGCAGTAGCTTACTCCTTCGCCAAAGAGCAGCCCACAGGCTGGACAAACTGCGTATTAGGGGAGAAAGGCGCGGCGTTTCAATTGAATACGCATGATAAAGCGCATCCCTGGCACAAGCAGAAGAAAGAATTAGCGTGGCGGTAAACCCCCAACCCCCTTGGTAAGGGGGCTTTAATTGGTCGTTTAGACAACGCTCTCGAAAAGTCGAAATTTTCCAGAGCGCACGAAGTTCAAAAGTCTAAAGCCCCCTTACCAAGGGGGTTGGGGGTTAAATTAAATTCTCTATCTTTGCACAGGTCGGGCGATGGCGCTGGTTTTGGCCGATTCGTAAATAGCGTCCATCAGTTCGCTTTGAATGATGCCGTTGACCGGGCTGGTGCGCGCTTCGGCGCGGCCTAAGATGGCGTCAATGAAGTTATCATTGGGCGTTTGCGATTCACCTTGCAGGTTTAATTCTTCTTCGGCAACCTGTTGTGAGCCTTTCCAGACCTTGATCCAACCGCCACCCCAGCCATCTACTTCAATGCGTCCATTGTCAAAGGTATAGACCATGCCCGCTGCGCTGGCCGGACAGTTACCGGCGATAGTCATCGTCGCCAGCACACCGTTTTGAAAGCGAATGTTGACTGTGCCGTTGATGTCTACCGGCGCTTCCACATTGTCCACGAACGCCAGCACTTCAGCGACGGGTTGCTCAACGCTCCACACCAGAGAATTGAACATATGCGCGCCCGAATCATACATCTGTCCACCGCCGGAAAGGGCCGGATCCTGGCGCCAGCTTCCTTTGGTGCCTTTCATCCAGTTTTGCGTTTGCCAGCCGGTGACCGTTTCCAGCTTGCCCAGTTCGCCGCTGCGAATCATGTCGCGAACCAGTTGAAACCTTGGCGTGCAGGGCGTGTTATAGCCAACCACGAAAATCTTGCCGGAGGCTTCAACGGCTTTGGCTAAATCATGTGCCTGACCCGAATCGGTTACCATCGGCTTTTCCATGAGAATATGGCAACCGGCTTCGAGGGCCTGCAATCCATGCTGGAAGTGCATAGTATGTGGCGTGACAATCGAAACCGCGTCCGGCTTGGCTTCGCTATACATTTGCGCCGGGTCGGTAAAAACAGCGGGCGCAGGCTGGTAATCTTTCAAGTTGCGCTCAATAAACTTGTTGATCTGCTCTTCGCTGACATCGCACAAAGCGACGATTTCAACATCGGGATTACTTTTGTATCGCTGGGCATGTGCGCCGGCCATGCCGCCGCAGCCCATAATTGCTACGCGAACCTTGCTCATGAGAACTGTTCCTTTGAGGAAAATTTTGCCGTCGCGCGTAGTTTGTTCCTGAGTGCCAGACGGGGCAAGGCAAATTTGAAAAATTGTTCTTAAGTCTTCTTTTTGGGTAATGAAGAGGACAAAGTGGAAGCAGAAGTTCTATAACGTAAAAGCTCACTGTCTCTCCGGTTGATTGCTTACTGCTCCGCATCCTGCTTATTGTCTCCACATCGCAACTCGTTCACATAGAGATGCGCCTGACGCGTTGGTTCGGGAACGCGATAGCCGGCGTCACATTTCAAAACTAAGTCGATGGCAGTAGCCAAATCCATCAAATGACCCGGCGAAATATAAACCGGCTGCACTTTGTTCTTAGTGCGAAGCGCCGCGCCAACCGTTTCGCCTTTATGAATCATCGGTGACCAACTGCCGCGTTCGGGCGCCGGGTCATCGAATTTTCCCACTAAAACGCTTTTGGCACAGCCCAGCGTGGGGCGCTCAACCAACAAGCCGAAATGCGCTCCGACGCCTATGCGACGTGGGTGAGCAATGCCCTGCCCATCCAGCATTACCGCGTCCGGCTCACTTTCTAATTTTGCCCAGGCTTCCAGAAGAGCCGGCACTTCCCGAAACGATAACAGGCCGGGGATATAAGGAAATTGCGCGGTTGTAACAACGCCCTGTTGCTCAATGATTGTTCGTGTCGCTACCTCCCACACCACGATACCGGCATAAATCGTTTCCGAAAACTTATTGAAAGAAATATCGCAGCCAGCAATGGTCTGAATCTCGCGCTGTGGCGCTTCGATTTTCACTTTGGTGCGCCACTCATTTTGCAATTCAATAGCGCGCGTTGGCTTTACGTCCCACTCATGCAGTTTTTGATAAGTCGCCATAGAGTTAATTTTAAATAACTTGGGGCAATGTTTATCTCTCTTAAATTTTGTAATTTCAATATGCAGTGGCTCAAAAGCACGCTTTTATGAGCGAAAAGGCATATCTACGGGTGTTTAAATTTCGCGCAGATAGGCTACAATAAATCATTCCTTGCTGGAGATAACCCATGAAATCTCGTCCTTTCTCTAAACCCCGCTGTGGTTTTACCTTAATCGAGTTGCTTGTCGTCATAGCAATAATCGCGCTTCTCGCCGCTATTTTGTTTCCTGTATTCGCACGAGCACGGGAGAATGCTCGTAAATCCGCCTGTTTAAATAATCTTAAGCAGATGGGTGTTGGCATCGCTCAATACGTTCAAGATTTCGATGAAAGGTATCCTATGAGTGAGGACGCCACCAACCCCGGCAACACGAATTTCATTGGTGGAGTTAATGCCGTTGTTTGGGACAATCAACACTGGCCGTTTCGTGTTCTGCCCTATATCAAAAGTAAACAGGTGTTCATTTGCCCTAGTATGTCATCCAGTAGTAACAACGCAACCGCAACGCCTCCGGCGACCTCACCGAATGAGTGCATCAGTTACTGGGCGGTAGGTGGAATGTTCCGTAAGCCCAGTGCTGCGCCCGTTGCTATTGCTGACTTAGCCAAGCCAGCGCAAACGCCCCATCTTTACGATAACTTAGATGCGGTTTATGAAGCGCGCTTAGTCTTTCGGCCTTCTTACAAAAGCGCCACGACCTATGACCCTGGCCTCCCGATGAACACGGGATCTTCGTCTTTTCGCTTAGACCGAAAGCCGGTTCACCTCGAAGGACAAAACGTGTTGTATGCGGATTCGCATGTCAAATTCGTTAAGCCGGGAGTGCTCTTCTTACAATCGTGCCCCGAATATCCCAGTGGCACAAACTGCACACCTCCTGCTGGCTACTAAAACTCTTAACTCAACTCAGGCGACCGTCTCTTCCAAGACGGTCGCTTTTTATCTGTCGGTGCGGCTCAGTGCTATGCTTTAGCACTGTTGTGCTTCATCGCCGCACTTTGATTTTCTTGTTAGGGTCTTGTTTTTTGACCCAATTCAAGAACTTTTGCATCGCCGGATGCGCTTTGAGCTTTTCGAGCGAATCCAATTCGCTCGCCAGTTCTTTATTGGAAAATAAAGCGTGCAATTGGCGATGGCAGGCGCGGCAAACGCGCACCGTCGGCAATTGATGTAACACAAACGTGCAATTATATGAGCGGAAGGGCATATCTACGAGTGTTTAAATTTCGCGCAGATGGGCTACAATAAATCATTCCTTGCTGGAGATAACCCATGAAATCTCATCGTTTTTCTAAACCCCGCTGTGGTTTTACCTTAATCGAGTTGCTTGTCGTCATAGCGATAATCGCGCTTCTCGCCGCCATTCTCTTTCCGGTTTTCGCCAGGGCGCGTGAAAATGCTCGACGTTCAAGCTGCGCGAATAATCTCAAGCAGATTGGTCTTGGTTTCGCCCAATATACCCAGGATTACGATGAGACTTACCCTTTCGATTATTACGCGTCCACCAGTGGCATTTCGGATAATAATGATGCCGTTAATGGCCTGGCTTTCAGCCCCTATTCATGGGTATCCCGCATTAATCCTTATGTGAAAAATAAACAGCTTTATCAGTGCCCCAGTGGTGCGCCCAGTAGTGGAAACAAAGCAACAACTCCCGCCCACGAACTATTATCCTATTGGGCGGCTGGGGCCTTGTTTGCTATGCCAGGCTCCTTCACACCTACCAAAATTTCCGACTTGAAACAGGCCAGCACTGCTGTCCACATCTATGATGACTTAGATGTAGCAAAGCGCGATACACGCGTTTTTCGCCCGTGGAGCAACGGTGCGTCATATAATGGTGGTATTGGCTCTTTTTCGCCGCCACCAGTGCGAAAAGCAACTCACCTGGACGGAATCAATGTGCTTTATGCCGATGGGCATGTGAAAGGCCAAAAGTTAGCTGTTCTTTTTAAACAGGCTTGTCCTGAATTTGTTAGCGGCTATACGGGAGCCTGCACCTCACCAACCTACTAATTCAAACCCCTTAAACAAATCCTCAAAGCCTTACAACCATAATGGCCGATCAAACGTAAGATTTGGTGGGCCGTTATGGTCATCGTCTCACCGCCGCACTTTGATTTTCTTGTTGGGGTCTTGTTTTTTGACCCAATTTAAGAACTTTTGCATCGCCGGATGCGCTTTGAGCTTTTCGAGCGAATCCAATTCGCTCGCCAGTTCTTTATTGGAAAATAAAGCGTGCAATTGGCGATGGCAGGCACGGCAAACTTGCACTGTGGGCAACTCATAAATTTTGCGTCCGGTGCGGCGCCCTTGCGATTTCGGAAACAAATGATGCACCGTCAGGCTGTCTACAGCGCGTTCGCATAACTCACAGATTTCAGACATAACACCCAAATTGACAATAGAAGCCTAGAAGCTATTTCAAAAGTGGGCATTTGGCATCTTGAGGCAGCCTATTGGGTAGGTGATGGAATCCCGCCTGCGCGGGAATGACACAAACGATGACAAAGAGTCTGTCATTCCCGCGCCGGGCGCCCGCTTGCGGGCAGGTGGAATCCATACATGATACTTCACTGACTTTTTCTGACTTTTGAAATAGCCTGTAGTTATCTTTGCTCCAAACGCCTTCAGATAAAAGCCGGATACGAGCTACGTGCTAAATAATTCTCTCAATAAAATGTGTTAACTTGCAAAAATTTTTCACATCTGACTTTTAAAATAGTGTAAAGTCAGGATTAACAACTGAATCTTATAAGAATAACCGTATCACCATAGCAGTAGGTTTATAGTTTTATCGCTTCATTTTGGCGCATATTTCTTGTTTTCCTCCGGCAATCTCAAATTCTCAATAGAAGGACTGTGATGCACGATGACCAAACGGTTGAGGCAAGCAAATAACTCGCACTCATTTACCGATGTGCCGGTTTCTCTTCAACTTGACCCAAACATGCAGCAAAATTGGCTGGCCGCAATTGTCGAATCGTCCAGCGATGCCATTATAAGCGAAACGCCTGAGGGCATTATTCTGACGTGGAATCGCGGCGCCGAAGAGCTTTACGGCTATACCTCCAACGAAGCGATTGGGAAACCTATCTCAATGGTTATTCCCGTTGAGCGGTCAGCGGAGAAGGATTATATTCGCACTCGTATCAGTCACGGCGAAAGGGTAGATCATTTTGAAACGGTGCGCCAGCGTAAAGACGGCTCATTAGTTGAAGTTTCCCTCACGGTTTCACCCATTTCCGATATAGAAGGCAATCTCACTGGAATTTCAATGATTGCCCGTGATATTACCAGTCGCAAGCAAGCGCAAGAAGCTCTTCACAAAAGCGAACGCTTTAACCGCGCTGTCCTGGATTCAGTCTTGTCCCATATCGCCGTGCTGGACAAAAACGGCACAATTATGGCGGTCAACGAAGCCTGGCGCTGCTTTGGTCGCGAGAATGGGAACAAGTTGTTTCAATCCTCTGATGTCGGTGCCAATTATCTCCAGGCTTGTCTATCGGCCTCCGGGCCTTTTTCTGAAGAAGCACAAGCCGCGCATGACGGTATCCAAAGCGTGTTAAAAGCAGAAATTGCCAGCTTCATTTTGGAATACCCCTGCCACACGCCCGATGCCGAACGCTGGTTTTTAATGAAAGTTGCGCCCCTGGCAGGACAAGAGGGCGGCGCGGTTGTTTCCCACACCGAAATCACCGAACACAAGCGCGTCGCGCAAGAATTACAGGCCGAGCGTGACTTTGGCACGGCTGTTCTTGATACGGTCGGCAGTTTGGTAGGCGTTATTGACCGGCAAGGCCGCATCTTCCGCTTTAATCGAGCTTGTGAAGCATTAACGGGTTACTCTTTTGCCGAAGTGCAAAACCAATACTACGCGGATTTGTTGATCACGGAAGAAGAAGTTGCCGGGGTAAAGGCAGTTATTGATGACATTTTAGCAGGCAACTTTCCCAATACTCACGAAAATTACTGGGTTACCAAAGCGGGAGAATTGCGCTTAATCTCCTGGACAAACACGGCTCTTTTGGATTCCGAGGGCAATGTCGCCTATATTATTGCTACGGGCCAGGATATAACACAGCAGCGCCAAACCGACACCGAACTGCATCAGGCGCACGTCGAGTTGGAAGCGCGCGTGCAAAAGCGCACAATGGAATTGGAGCAAAGCAACAAATCGCTTCGCGAGCAAATCATTGAGAGACATCTCATGATGGGCGCCTTGCGCGAAGCCGTAGATCAGTTAGAAGAAGCGCGTCAGGCAGCCGAACATGTCAATGCCGAATTGCGCATCAAAGAAGAGCGATTGCTGCAAAACAATCGCGTCATTACCGATTTAACAACCCTGCGGGCAACTTCTGAACGCGCCCTGAAAAAAGCGCTCGCGGAAATTACCGAAGCCGGCACCGCCCTACTCGATGTCGAGCGGTGCGGCGTCTGGCTTTTCAATGAGGCACAGACTTGCATCCATTGCCACGATTTATATGACCGCTCCATACAGCGCCATTTGCAAGGCACTGAGCTATCAGTTGAGGCTTATCCTTCTTACTTTCGTGTGCTGCGTTCGCGGCGCAGCATTTTGGCCGATGATGCCCATACCCATCCGGCCACCCATGAGTTCTCGCAAGGCTATCTGACACAGCAAAACATATCATCCATGCTGGATGTGCCCATCATCATTGACGGCAAAATGACCGGCGTGCTCTGCTTTGAACACATAGGCCCCGCGCGTCACTGGCAAGTGGGAGAGCACACCTTCGCCACTTCGGCGGCGGCGGCTTGCTCGCTGACTCTGGAATCGTTCGAGCGGGCCAAAGCCGAAACTGCACTGCGCACCGCCAAAGAAACTGCGGAGAGCGCCCTGGCGGCTGTTGAAGAAACTCAGATTGAAGCTGAAAAAGCACGAGCCGAAGCCGAAGCTGCGCGTGAAGAAGCGGAAACGGCGCGCGAGGAAGCTGTGCGCGCAAACCATGCCAAAAGCGAATTTCTTTCGCGCATGAGCCATGAGTTACGCACACCGATGAACAGCATTTTAGGCTTTGCGCAACTGATGGAGATGAGCGCCGATAACGAAAAGGAAGCGGAGCGCGCCGGTTATATCTTAAAGTCGGGCCAGCACTTGCTCAAGCTGATTGACGAAGTGTTGGACATCGCGCGCGTCGAATCAGGCAATCTCAGCCTTTCGCCGGAGCCGGTGCATCTTAACAGCACTTTGCAAATCGGCATAGATATTATTCGTCCCCTGTGCGAACAGCGGGACTTGCAATTGATTTTTGAGCAGGAGCCAAGCACCGATCTTTATGTGCGCGCCGATCAGCAGCGCTTATCGCAAGTATTTATCAATCTACTTTCTAACGCTGTGAAATATAATCGCGCCGGCGGACAAGTGCGTGTGTATTGTGAACCGGTTGAAAACGGAAAAGTGCGCGTTAACATCAGCGATACCGGTTGCGGTCTAACGGCGTCCCAATTAAGCCGCCTGTTCCAGCCCTTTGAACGTTTGGGGGCCGAGAGAAGCAACATCGAAGGCACTGGCCTTGGTCTGTCACTGACAAAACACCTGGTCGAAGCGATGGGCGGCAACATTGGCGTTCAAAGCACGCCGGAGACAGGCAGCACCTTCTCGATTGAATTGAATTTGACGGATGATCCGATCAAACAAGCAGAGGACGGCATAGCTTCCACACCTCAGCTAACTGGCTTGAACAAAGAACGAACCATTCTGTATATCGAAGATAACCTGACGAACTTGCGGGTCATCCAACACATATTGTCTGGTTACCCAAACATTCATCTGGTCAGCGCCACGCAAGGTGGCATCGGCCTGGAACTGGCGCGCGAGCATCAACCCTCACTGATTTTATTGGACTTGCACTTGCCCGATCTTCAAGGCTCTGAAGTGCTGCGCCGTTTAATTGCCGATCCAACAACGTGTAATACGCCGGTTGTCATCATTAGCGCCGATGCCACCCTCAACCAGATTCGCCACTTGATGCTCAGCGGTGCGACGGAATATCTGACCAAGCCTATTGATATAAAGCGCTTTCTCGAAATAATGGATGACCTACTACGGTAGATGCAAGTCACGGGAGGGCGCTTTCACTGTAACACGCGTGCCGGGTTTCACAAAATCGAATAATTCCTTAATGGCATGATTGTCCAATGCCACACAGCCCCATGTCCAGTTGTGTCCAATACCACCGCCGTGAATCATGATGTCGCTGCCCAAACGCGTGTCTTGCGGCGGCACGCGTCGCCGCCGAATGGCGCGCACAATGCGGTTATGTGTGGCCCGATCAATTAAACCCTGACGCAAACCGCGCGCAGCATCTTCGGCGTTGGGATAGCTAAGGCGCAGAGCGCGAAAAAAGCGGCTGTTGGCTTTGTGTTCGCACAGGTAGAATTCGCCTTCGGGCGTGCGATAATCATCGCGCTTTTGCTTATCGCCGATGGCATCAAAACCCAGCGCCGCCGGGTAGGCTTTTAGTAATCGCTGTCCAGCGTAAACGAGAACACTCGGATGCAAATTCAAAGTGTTCGATGCGGGGTCAAAGCGCCACACCGAAGGCTGCTTTTGGACAACTATACGCAGGTCTTGCGCAGCAATTCTCTTCTGATGGCAAAGGGCCGGCAGTGACGCTTCACGCCGTGACCAGATTACAGGTTGGGCAAAAGTCTCTTTAGCATCGCGCACCCCACCCCAGCGTTCAGCCCCGTTCGTATCGGCGTGAATCCAGAAGATGCCGCCCTGTGCCGTTTGATGTCCATAAACGGCCAGACTACCCTTCCAACCGCGCATTTCCAACATTGAAGCTAAAGCACAAGCATCCAATAAAGTAATTTGTCCATCCGAATTCCAATCGCCAACAGCAATATCAACGGCGCGTCCCTGCGCATGCGATTTTTCAAAGGGGAAACAGGTCTGCGACGCATGGGCTGTCAGCCCGCGTGCACGTAGAACGGCCAATGTATTTTCAGCACGATGCGCCACAACCGCATCCAGGGATTTCAGTAATGAAGGCGGCACTTTAGGAGTCGAAGCGCGCCATGTGTTCCAGGGCGTTCCTGGCAGGGAAATCGGCGCGTCGTTACCATTTGAAGATTGAGAATTAGAAGAGCAGGACACGCATAAAACGACGCCCGCAAAACAGACCGCAGCTTGTAAGACCCGCCACAAATTCATCTTCACGCCAGAGTTCATCCACGGCAATAACCGCTGCCGTTCTATTGTCGAAAAGCTGCGCTTTGCCAATTCGTGGTTGCCGTCTTTCACACTGGCCTTAAGTCAAATCGCGCGTGAATAACTCTTTAATTGGCTGGCCTTTGCCGTCGTGTGTCACATAAAACGGGCGCTGCTCAACTTCATAAGAGAGTTTCGGGGAGATGCCCAGCGCGCGATAAATCGTGGCGTGTAAATCCTGAATCACGACTGGTTTATCCAGCGTCCTACAAGGTCGTTCATCGGCAGTCGTGCCATAGAGATGCCCGCGTTTCATGCCTCCGCCAAAAAGCAAAACGCTGCCGGCATCGGTAAAGTGGCGATGCATTCCGTAGTGCTTCATTTCGGTGATTGTATCGGGCACCACAACCTGATCAGGCACTTTCTGGCCGGGCTTGCCTTCAAGCATCATGTCACGGCTGAATTCACTGGCTAAAACAATTAAAGTGCGGTCTAAGCGTCCGCTTTTTTCCAGGTCAAGAATCAACTGCGCAATCGGCGCATCAATCTGTTGCTTCATCATCTTAGCGCGTGTATGACCGTTTTCGTGCGAATCCCAGTATTCAAAAGGAATGTATTCGCTGGTCACTTCAATAAAACGTGCGCCCGCTTCACACAAGCGCCTGGCGAGCAGACAGCCCAAACCAAAGCGGCCCGTGTTGTAAATGTCATACGATTCTTTGGGTTCCTGCGACAAATCGAAGGCTTTGGCCGCGGGCGAAGAAAGCAAGCGATGCGCGTTTTCCATCGAACGCAAAAGCGATTCTTTTTGAAAATCGCCCGCGTCGGCCAAAGGCCCGTTTTCCACTAATCGACGCCAGGCTTGCTGGCGATTGGCAAAGCGCCCGGCGTTCATCGCAGGACGCACTGTTTCCATCGCCTGCGCCGGTTGCGGGATGAAAAACGGCCCGTATTCACTGCCTAAAAAGCCCGCCGTATGAAACGCTTTTAACTCTTCACCTTCGCCCACATCAAGACGCTGCCCAATGTCCACAAAGGCCGGAATCGCCGGATTTACCGGCCCTAGGGTGCGCGCGATAAAAGAGCCGATGTGCGGTGCCGCAACTGTTTGGGGCGGCGCATATCCGGTATGCCAGTGATACTGATGGCGCGAGTGCAAAATCTTGCCTAAATCCGCCGCCGTGTAGGTGCGAATTAAGGTGCCCCTATCCATCACCGCTGCCATCTTCTCCAGGCCCTGCGAAAACTTGATGTTATCTACAGCGGTATTGATGGCCGGAAAAGTAGACAGCACTTTGTTGGGATCAAGCCCGATTTCAAAGGGTGTATAGGCTTTGGGATCGAAGGTCTCAGTGTGCGCCATGCCCCCCGCCATCCACAAAATAATCAGCGTGTCGGCAGTTGCTTCCAGCTTTTCGGCTTTTTCAGCGCCCCACACTTGCGAAGGCCGCGCCGCCAAAGCCGCAAGAGTTGCCGCACTGGCTGTTTTCAAAAAATCGCGTCGGGAAAATGTCATGATTTATCGCTCCAAACCAAATTCAGCGGGCTTGCCAAAGTTGCCGTAAGTAAAACTATTAAGAAATCGAAAGGCCGCAATGCCATCCAACGATTCAGGGATTCAGGTAACTGCTCCCTGGGCACAGCAGCAACAGTAACGCGACCAATAAAGTTCAGAGTTGGAATTTCGATTTCCAAAAGACAAACCGGGAAAATCCCTGAGATTGCCCCACCTAAACCGACTTGATCTACCTTTAAGCTGTCTTGCAGTTTGCAATCGGCTTCGCTCAGCACCAGTTCAAAGGGCGCATGGCGCGGCCCGGCACCAGTGTCTGCTAACAAAACTCTTTTGTGAGCGAAGCCAAAATTATCACGCAACTGGATTTCAACAACAGGAATTCCTTCGCGTAAAAGCCACGTGACGCGAGCCATCAATAGCACTTCCAAAGGTGATAAGTCTGCTCATGATCAACGCTAGCTTGAATGACCATCACAGCTTCCAAATCCCTACCCTGGGCTTGCAAAGCAGCTTGCAATTCTTCGGCAGTGTCTGCGATTGCTAAAACCTGCTGACTTTGAATGCCGATGTATTTTCCAGCGTATGGGGAATGAGAGTCAGCGCGTGCTGCACGACTTAGCTCTTTAGCAAACTCCCAGTTTTTTTCCTGCTCCTCGCTTATCGTCAGCATCAATGCCTCCTCAATTAATAGACCAATTGAAACTCCGGCAGCATGGTCAGTGCCCAGAGCGCATCTTCGACGCCTTCGGAAGTGGCCGGGTTGCCGATTAGCTTTTGGGCTTCGGCCAACTCTTTTTCGTTGGGCGCGCGACCTAAAGCGCGTTGCCATAAGGTGTTGGCGATGATTTTCGGGTCATTCGATTCATCCAGAGCGCGCTTTGCGCCTTGCTGCAACAGCCCGGCAAGCGTGCGACCATTGGTGAGTTCAAGCGCTTGCAGTGTGGTGGCTAAAGAAGGCCGCGCCGTCACGGCAACCTCGCGATTCGGGCGGCCTAAAGCAACCATAAGCGTGTCAGCTTTAAGCAAAGCGGCCCGAATCGGGCGGTCATAAATCTGGCGCCCCAGCGATGCGCCCAAAGCGCCGTCCAGTTTCCATGGGCCACCGTTGGCTTCAAATAGTTCAACAGCGTTTTGCCATCCATTGGACACAAACTCCGGTTTTTCCCACCCGGCGGGCGCCTCCGCAGAAGCCAGCCACGACGCATCGCTGCCAATTCTCAATTCAGGCGTTTTTTCAAAGCGCAAGAGCGAATCGAATATAAAACCGGACGGACTATTTCCCTGAATCTGCAATCCTTTTTTCAAGGCGGCATCCGGCCAGTTAATCGCTTGCACGGCCAGAGTGTTTTGGCCTTTTTTCAAAAACGGCTTCAAGTTAAGGGCCGTTGGCTCTTGCCAATTGGCGCCGGATGCCGCTTTCTTGCCGTTAATCCATAAGATAAATTCGTTGTCGCAACTCATCGTGGCCGCTGCTAAAGCCGGGAGTTCGGGCAAAGTGAAACTCTTGCGCAGAGAAATATGCCCGCCACCAATGGAAGTGGCCGCTTGCGGCGTGTTCCATATCCATTTCGCGCTGACACTCTGTGCCGCGCCGCCGATGGGCGCCGCCGGTGCTGAGGGCCATTCGCCAGTGAGAGTGAAAATGGCATCGGCAAACTGTTCGGCACTCAAGCGCTTCACTTGCGGCCCGGTAAACACAAAGTTTTCCAGGCGCTCACCTCCCGGCGCCGAGGGTATTTGATAAGCGCGCGAGGTGACGATATTAGCCATCAGTTTTTTGAGGTCGTAACTATTGTTGGCGAAATCGTCAGCTAAATAATCGAGCAGGTCTTCATTCCACGGGCGGCGATCCATTTCGTCGGTTGGCTCCACCAAACCGGCGCCCATTAAACGCGCCCACACGCGATTGACAATGGTGCGGGCAAAGCGCCCATTCTGGCGTGAGGTTAAAGCCCGCGCCAGTTGCTTCAGGCGCTCCTGACGCGGCGCGTTACCATCAATTTCACCCAGTTCGGCATAAAGAAACTTCGTGGGCGCCACTTTGCCAAGCGGCACATCACAGCGCACCATTTCCAGTGGTTTATCCGCGTAAATTCCGGCCAATCCGTAAGCATCAGATAATTTCCAATCGCTGGTGAAACTGTCGTGACAAGAAGCACATTTCAAATTAATGCCCAGAAACACTTGAGAGATATTTTGCGCGGCCTGCATTGGCGGCACCTGGCTGGCATTGACCGTGCCGCGCCAGATGATGCCTTTAATAAAGCCTTCGGAAGCCGGAGTTGGATTGACCAATTCGCGGGTAAATTGGTCATAGGGCCTATTGGTTTTCAGCGCTTCATAAAGCCAGGTTGTGATTTGCTGGCGACCGCCATCAATGTAGCCGGTGCCGGCGTAATCGTTGCGCAATGCATCGTTCCAGAAAGAAAGCCAGTGCGTGGCGTAATCGTCCTCACGCATTAAGAGACTTTGCACCAATTTCGCGCGCTTATCAGGCGCCTTATCATTAAGAAAAGCCTGAAGTTCATTGGTGGGTGGCAATAAACCAATCAAATCAAGATAAACGCGACGTGCATAAACACGGTCGCTGACAATCGCGCCGCTTTTTACAGCGTTCTGCTTAAAATAGGGCGTTAAAATGCGATCAATCGCATTGCCGGTTCCGGGCGGTAGTTTTACCGTGCGGGGCGCTAAAACCGGGCGATAAGCAGAAGCTGCCGCGCCTTCAAAGGAAAGACCGCCGTTTATCCAACTTCTCAGTATTTCGACTTCGCCCGGCGTTAATTTGGGGCCGGCAGGTGGCATGATGCGGTCGGGGTCATGACCTTCCACCAATTGAATCAGCAGTGACTTTTGGGCATCGCCCACGATGGCCGCCGGGCCACTAACGCCACCCTGCAAAATCGCGGCGCGCGTATCGAGGCGCAAGCCACCTTTGTTTTTGCCGTTCAAATGGCAACCGCCGCACTTTTCCTGTAACAAGGGATGCACTTCACGCAGATAATCTACTTTTTTAGCCTGCGCCAGACGAGGCAAAACTTCTCTTTGAAGCGGAATCCATTGCGTTTGAGCATGACTTTCCATGAATGGCACAAAACAAAAAAGCAAAATGCAAAGTGCAAAACGAAACAGGATGGAGCAGTGGAAAAAAAACTTCGGCATGAGGTTAGTGTAAGGCGTTTTCCATTTACGGCGCTCCAGCTTAGGGAGCCGCAGTTTTCCCGGTTCCAGGTGCGGCCTTTATTTTAATCCACGCCATTAAAGGGTCGGCATCGGGCGCGGAATTATCGGCAGCACGGCGCACGCTGATTTCTAAAGTGTTACCAGTTGATGTCACATCAAAATGGCGTGTGAGGGTTTTATCCTCGGCCAATAGATTCGCTTCAACAACGCGGCCCTCAACCAGCACATCCATTTTGCGCGCCGGACTTTTCCAGGGATCGCGAAAGCCAATTTCCACATTGTAGCGGCCCGGCGCTACCTCAAAGCGATAGGTTAAACCTTGCCCCGGTGTGTCGCCTTCGTCATAACGAACGCCACTATCAAGCTCTTTGCCATCACTACGCGCGCCGCTGGTGCCGAATGATGAATATCCCCACGAAAATCCAGTTCCCGGATCAGGGCCGTAGATCATGTCCCAGCGATTCTGGCGCGCACCGGGTTTTTCGTTGTCGCTTATTTTGTCGCGCCCACAACGCACTTCATAAAGAAACTCACCTTTTCGTTCGCGTTGCAGGGCAATCAAATTTTTCAGAGGCCTGACTTCCTCACTTCTAAAGTCGCTAACCAAAGTGACAACTGAACGCGGCGGCACTTGATAAGCGCCATTTGAGGCAGCGCCAGGTGTTAGATCGTTTTTATCATCTGTAATCCAAGATTTCATTTCGCCAACGGCGCGGTCAAAGCGTAATTGTAATAGGCGAGGCGCATTGTTTTCGTTGACTAAAACCACAATCAACTTCTTGTTTGCGCTATCCACATAAGCCGAGGCCAAAAGGTCATCAGGCAACGCCGAAGTAGAAAGTTGCACACGCCGCGCGCCGGGCCGGATGAAGCGGCTGTAATGGCCTAAAGTCCATAAAGTTTTTGAGGGCAAAATGTTTTGCGGGCCGCCTTTGGCGTTAAAGTCGGTGTAAATCAGGCCGTCTTTATAATCGCCACTCGAAACCGCCAGCCACCAGTGCCACGCCGAAGCCTGAGCCGCCACAAGGTCATAATGAATCAGCTTAGCCACACGCAAAGCTGTGTTCATGCCGAGGTCGCGCCCATGTTCCATGATGCAAACTTCGCTTTGCCAGTAGCGGGCGCCAGGCGAAATCTTTTGCAGATTTTCGTGCCATAAAGCACGCAGGTTTTGCAGGTCATGGTGATTGTCATACGTCCAATAGGAATGAGAGGAAATCGCGTTGCCGGCAATACGACGCACTTCGGGGTCGCCCAGTAAATCGCGCGCTACTTCGCGGTATTTTCCTTTGTTCACATTCTCGTTGCCGATGCGCGCCACGACTTTTGGACTTTGCGCACGCCGGTAATTTCGATAAGCCGCATCATCCAAAAGCAAACGCAAATCGCCGGAATCATTAACATCAATTTGCGTTTTTAAGCCCGCAGCGCGCAGCTCGGCATCTACCGCTTTCACCACACGTCTGGTGTCTTCGTTGTTATAACGGTTGCCTTCTTGCCCGCCCTTCCACTCCCATGATGGCTCGTTGATAGGGCTAAGATAATCGAAAGGCAGGCCTTCGTCTTGAAAGTGTTTGAGCACATCCGCCAAAAATTTGCCGAACGGCTTTTCATTACCGACGGGCAAATTCGTCGAGCCGGTTGTGTCATCGCAGTGCGCTTTGCCATTGGCAGTCAGCCAAATCGGCGGGCTGTTGACAAACGCTAAAGTCTTTTCCACGCCGCGCGCTTTGGCGGCACGCAAAAACCACTGTTGCCCGGCCTGACGCGACCAATCGTAGGGCTGCTCGGCGCTCTGTTTAAAGCATTCAACACCGCGCCACGGATCCCACAAAGTCGCTTTGCCCGGCAAATTGCCGCCTGCGCCAATGTTGAAACGCCACAGCGAAAGTCCAATGCCTTTTTCTTTATCGAAAAGCAAATCGGCCAGGCGATTTTTGTTTTCTTCACTCCAGGTCTTACTAATCGGGTCCATGCTCCAGGCACCGGAAGCCCCGAAGTTATCAATAATCTGCCGCCGCTCCGCCGTGTGAACGTGCAACAAAAGCGGCGCGGCCTGAGCAGCACTTCTTTGCGGAGAAAAGAGGCTCATCAAGCACAAAAACACAAAACTGATACAACTTACACTCTTCACGTGATCTTCAAAACTTAGAGACAAACAATGCAGATGGGTCGCTTGAACAATGAACAGATCCGCGCGAAACAACTTCCGCGCGGATCTGGTGATAATAGTTTGCCAATAAGCCGATAAGCTGATTTTAGGTTGATCTGCTATCTTTACAGTAGCAGATCAACCTATGCTGTGTTTGGTTATTGCAGAGCAATAGCCTGTGGCGTTTCCGCTGCGTTGTTAAGTTGTGAGCTGTGACGCTTTTCGATGATGGCAACGCTGATATTAAAGTAACTGGTATGCACGCGGCTTATGCGCACAAGATGCCCCTCGATTAGCCCTTTGAAGGGCATCTTCGGATAAAAGAGAACGCGCTCAATATCAGCACCAAAAGGGATTTCCTCAATGGGCTTCATTAACTGCGTCACCATATTCTGACGCTGCACCTCGCTCATGTTGGGAAAAACGTTGCGTGCCGTGGGTGTAATTATGCCGCTGATGCCATTTAATGCACTGGCGGTGCCCGACCCCTGGAAACCTTTAAAGGCCGCCGCGAAACTGCCCAAACCTATCAGGCCATCTAACAAGCGAAAGCCCTTGCTGCGCGTCGATTGCTGTTCGCGTTGATCAAAGGTGTTGATCATCATTTCGTAGGTAAAAGGGCGATAACGGAAAATGTGACTCAGATAACGCCAGTTGCCCTTCTCGCGGAACAAAGAAGGGGTTACTGCTCCTTCGGCATCTCCCGCCATAACCATGACCGTTGCCGCATACGTCTGTGAATTACCATCACTTACAATGATGGTTGCAAATCCCGGTTTCTGGCCCAAAGCCAGACCCAGTGTTTGATCGTGCAGCAACGCTACGTCGCTATCGGTGCTTTTCCATAAGTAGCGGGCGTTATTTGTGTTGGCGTTTGTGTTGGCGTTGCCCACAGCCTTTTGATCCGGTTGATCCGGCAGCAGAAAACGCGCCCACCAACCGATACGCAATGGCAAAGCGCGCTGCAATAAAATTGCTTCGCTTTTGGCCGGCACGTCGTTGCGTATTACTACCGTTTCGGCATAAAGATGACCGCCATACACTGCCGTCACAGTGACCGTGCCTGATTTTTTAGCTGTGCCGTTTCCCCATTGGTCGACAGAGAGTATCTGGTCATCACTACTCTTCCAATGCAAAGTGGGAAAATCCAGGCTGGTTCCTGTTGTGGGAACATCTTGCAATTGAAAGCGCAACAATTGTCCCGTCACCACAGAACTGACCGGACGCAGGGGATGAGAGGTGTCACTTAACGAAAAATCAGGCGGCAGCGGATTGTCGGGGTTGGCAAGCGCAGCGGGGTAATCGCTGACCATCTCTTCTGCCTTTACGGGATACCACTTTTGCTCTTTCTTAACCTCGCCTTCTGTGCCGATGACCGGAGTCAGGGCATAGGCGGGTGGCTGAGTCTTGCTTTTAACGTCATACATTTTTTCCAGACTAATCGCGGTTTCGATGGAAGAACTGTAAGCAATAATGGATTGGCCCAGACGCCGCTGATTTCTTGAGTCCAGGAGATTGTTGAAGATGCGCACCTTGACGGTATAAAAGTTATTGCTAACTTCTTTGCCGAACAATTGCGAGGCCATTTCTTCAGGAATGATATTAAGCGCCACTTTTACCGGCTCAAAACCGGCAATCTGTAAAACCTCGACACGAAAACGGGCAACAACGGCGCCCTCAATTTTAACGATGACCTCAGCTTCGCCAACGCTGCGCCCTGTTAAACGAACAACGTTTGCATTAGGGTCAAGAGGGCTGTCATCGGGTTGTGCTTCTAATATGGAGGGATCGGACACTTCGACCGTGAAGGGCTGGCGCTCTGT
>DASWNL010000469.1:0-4715 GCA_036399215.1 Abditibacteriaceae bacterium | reverse complement strand
ACGCACGTTATCCCACAAGAATTCCAGTTCAGCCAGCCCACCAAATGAATTATTGGGCGCTTCAAATTTCAAGAAGCGATAGCGCAGCGGCTTATCTAAAGCCACTTCGTTCCACTGCCCCTCAACGGGCACAGTGTTTATCATAGTAATGAATTGCAACTGCGAATCTGGCCCGGCATTGGAACCGTAAAATTGGCCGCGAAATAAGCGCGCGGCGTAACCGGCACGTGGGAAAAAACGAATCTTAGTCAGCGGAGGGCAAATGGTTTTGTCGCCGTCCAGTAACGTCGCTGTGCCGCGCCCACGTCCGATACTGGCATTAGTTGGTGTTGAAAGCAGAGCGTAAAAATTTTCAGAGCCTTCATCAGTCTGGTCAGCAATGACCGGCACATCGAAAACGCGATTGGTTTCGCCCGGCGCAAAGTTTAAAACACCGTTTTGTGCTGTATAATCGCCTGGTGCTCGCGCTATGCCATTGGCTGTTTGCCAATTCACGCTAATCGCTTTGCCACTGGGAGCCGATAAGCGAGCATTGAAGCGCGTCCGGCCAGCGCTTTCGTTGACTATAACATCATCAACGCTTAACGATGGTTCACGGTCATCATTTAAAATGGTGCCGGTGGCCTGCGATGCAGCTAATGTGGCATTGAGGGGCTGTCTTAAATCAAGTGCAAATTTTTCATCCGGTTCGTTGAGCACATCGCCTTTGACCACCACACGCGCGAGTGCCACATCATAGCCCACGTTAAAAGCAGCCGTTGCAGTTTCAACAGGCACATAATCATCCGCAGTAGCTACCTGGCCTTCTTCAAGTGAGCGCGTGCCATATTGAACGCGAACTCCTTTGCCGCTGGGAGCCGACAAGCGCAAGCGAAAAACAGCCAGGCGCTCCCCGCTATTGCCTTCGGGCACAACAGCATTTTCAATTGAAATGGCGGGTGGAGGGTCGTCGTCTTCAATAGTCGCACGAGCGCGACCCCGCCCTACAGCGGCGCCCTCAGCCGAAGTCAGCAAAATATAAAACAGTTCGTTCTCCTCATCCATCACATCGTTAACGAGGGGAACGGAAAGCATCTGACTGGTCATGCCCGGCATGAAGGTAATCTGGCCCGAAGAAGCTGTGTAATCGCCGGGCGCGCGGGCTGCGCCATTGGCTGTCTGCCAGTTGACGGTTACGGTTTGCGCCGAGGCTTTTGAAAGTGCGAGAACAAAAGTGATACTCGCGCCGGCATCACCGCCTTGAGCATTGCCTTCTATAGTCGTGGAATCGCTAATTGTTACTGCGGGCAACGACCCTTGTGCCAAAGCGAACTTTTCTTTGTTCAACACGAGTGCGCTTGATAGTATCAAGGCCACCAGAAAAATCGCCAGAAATCTGTAAAACGTTTTCATCATCACAACTGCAAACTGTAAAACTGCGCAGCAAGACACGGCTCACTCGTCGCTTACTCTTCGCCGCCCGGCGCTTCATCGTGCAGCACTATTTGGTCATCAGGCGTTAGCACTAAAGTGCCTTTTCTTAAGTCCTCAGCAATTCTGGCAAGGGCCACAACAGTTGATTTCGCTTGCGGCCAAACTTCTTTTTCATGCGCTCTGGTAAAAACACCGCTCACTGCTACAAGACCGGTGTGCGTAGAGTCCGGCGTTTTATTTTGCACCACGAATAGTTGGGGCACAGTATCGAGATTATCAGCGCGCTTTGACCGTATCAAAGGATACAAGGTCGTGCCCATACGCGGCATGAGCCAGCGCGAGGGCAACTTTTCCTCGATGGCGGGCAGGTTGGCATTGTCTGGCAAGTATTTCTTCCAAAGCGGCGTTATTTCATGGCGCGCGCCGTCATCGCGCCGCGCCGGCACATCATTATAAACCAAGCCCAAAACCTTATGGTAAATATCCGAAGTTTCCCACGCTTTATCCGGCGTGACGGGCGAAGGCGTCCAGGTGCCGCCCTGGTTTTCTATCGCGGTTAAAAACGGCACCGGCCCCGCACCCAGAGAAATTAAGATGCCGCCCTGCGCTGCAAACTGTTGCAACGCCTGCGTGTTGCGGCGCGGAAAAGCATCGCCGGGCAGCATTAACGCATCGAATCTAAGCGCCGAAAACTGCTCGGCATCTTCAATCTGCTCGGCAGTTAAGCGTGTGGTTTCAACGTCACTTTCTTCAAGCCATTGGGATACTTGATTTAACCAATCCAAATCTATCTGAAAACGGCTGGAAGTGGTGCCTTGCTCCGGGTTCCACAGTGCCACACGTGGCTTAGCCTGTGCGGAAAGGCAAAACACAAGCAAGAGAAAATAGCAAAGGAAACGTGACATCATAAAAAGCAATTAGCTTTGAACGATTCACAGTGAGCAGAAGTTCACAGCGAATTGTTCAAAGCTAATTGCTAAAACTTGCCAAAGCTATTTGCGCACCTGAAACGGCACGGCAGGCAAGCCTACGCCGTTATACAGATTAGCAACCGGGTTGTTGCTCCAGGCATAGCGCACGGCTTGCGGTTCACTGATCACAGGCAAATAAACCACGACGCTCTGGCCTTCAACCTGGGCATTGGCCCAGTGCCACTTGCCGTTTTTATCCTGCAAGGCGAAACCGCGCAAAGGAGCGCCGCCTTTAGCCATCAAGCCCTGGGCATGATCAAAATCAAGGCGCACTTTCTCATCGCCGAAATCAGCGTGACGTAGCATTGGGCCTGAGTATTCAATCTTTTGCCCATAAGTTTTTGCTAAGGCAATCAGCGCTAAGCGCCGCCCGACTTCCTGCTTGTTGCGTGGGTGAATATCCGCCGCATCGCCAATATCAATGGCTGTTGCCAGGCCGGCGTTGGGCACAGTCTTCGCGGTGAATAATTGTGCATCGCGCAACTGCGGCCAGGCATCATCCTTCGGTGTGTCATCAACCGCCATGAAGTTCGCCAACTGCACAATCAGAAACGGAAATTCGTCTACGCCAAAACGCGTTTTCCAATCGCGAATCATAAGGGGCAACAGCGTTTTATACTGCTCGGCGCGTCCGGCGTTGCTTTCGCCCTGATACCAAATCGCGCCTTTAACGCCATACGGCACAAGCGGAGCGATCATCGAATTATAAAGCACGCTGGGCACATTGGGATTGCCCTGATCAACGCGCGAGGGTGCCGCTGTAGTTTTATTTAACGGCGTGCTGATACGATAATTCCATGCACCAGAAAGTGCTACGCTTTGCCCTGCGCCTTCAATTTTCATCTGGTCAGCGTTACCAAACAATCCACCACCGCCACCAGTATCCAGGACGCGAATGGCGATGACATTGCGGCCCGGCTTGACAACTCCGGCAGGCACTTTATAATCGCGCGCCTGATTCCACTCGTTCATTGAACCCACTTGCACGCCGTTAATCCAGGTTGTATCGCGGTCATCAATGGGGCCAAGATGCAGTGTTAATTCCTTACCTTCCCAGGCGGCGGGCGCTTCAAACTCGCGTCGAAACCAGGCGATGCCGTCGAAATCTTTAAACGCCGCGATATTAGAGTTTTCCCAGCCGCCAGGCAGGTTCATGTTTTGCCACATACCATTAAAGCCAGTATCACTCTTCGCCCAGGCATTATTTTGCGAACCGGGATCGTTTTTGCCCCACCAGGCCGCCATTTGTTCATTGAACTGCTTCTCGTAATCGGTTGCGCCATTTGCAGCGTTGCGGCGCTGCGCGGCGATGGCTTCAACATTGGCCACAGCGGGCGCGAAATCGGGCATGGTTTTGAGCGCGGTGCCGCTTGTCCACGCTTCGGCAATGGTGCCACCCCACGAGGTATTGATCAGGCCAATTGGGATTTGCAGTTTTTGATGCAGTTCGCGCCCGAAATAGTAGGCAACAGCGCTAAAGCCTGCGATAGTTTGCGGGCTTGCCACCTGCCAGGAGCCTTTGACCAATTCTTGCGGCTCAACAGCGGTCACATTGGGCACGGTAAACAGGCGAATTTGCGGATAGTTCGCATTGGCGATCTCCTGCTGCGGATTATCGGAAGCCGACACTGACCATTGCATGTTCGACTGGCCCGAACAAATCCATACGTCACCGGCCATGACATTATTTAACGTCGCGGTTTGCGGCCCGCTGACTTGCATTTGATAAGGGCCGCCTGCGGTTAAAGGCTTGATGCGCAACATCCATTTGCCATCTGCACCGGCGGTGGTTTCGTAAATATCACCGGCGAGGGCAACCGTAATTTTCTGGCCGGGCGCGGCCCAACCCCATATCGGCGCTTTGACGCCACGCTGCAAAACGACGTTATCGCTAAATAGCGGATGCAGAAGCGGCTTTTGCGTTGTCGCCTCTTGTGTGCGGCTTGTATTTGCTAACAAAGTGACAAGAAGCGCGCTGAAGAGAAACTGGTTGAGGAACTGTCTCATGAAATCCTTTCTGATGTGAACTTTTCGGTGGTAACTGATAAATTATCACGTCCACGCTTTGAGGGCAAAAGCAAAAGCCGCAAGCGGACTGCCTGCGGCCTTTGCTTTAATCATCTCCAAAGGGAAAACCTCATATAGAGTTTGAGATTTTAGAATCAATGGACTCTTTCAATCTCTTTTATTTATCTAAGCGAATTATTCAACTGTGAGTTCTGTCTGGCCACTAACCGGTGCACCAGAGGAATCACGCAAGCTCCAACTCACGGTGACTGCATCTCCTACCTCCAGCGTGCCTGCTGCCAACTGCAATGTCACAGCAGAACT
>DASWNL010000468.1:0-8604 GCA_036399215.1 Abditibacteriaceae bacterium | reverse complement strand
TTGGTGGTGTAACCTGCCGGCTCGAAGCGCGCGTGGCTGAACTTGTTCACCAGAACGCGCAGCGGCACGCCGTATTGCAGGCAAAGCGAAACCGCAACCGCAAAGCTATCCATCAGGCCGGAAATCGTCGAGCCTTCCTTGCTCATCTTAATGAAGATTTCGCCGGGGCTTCCATCTTCATAAAGACCAACCGTGAAGTAACCTTCCTGGCCGGCAATG
Organism: Abditibacteriaceae bacterium; assembly: GCA_036399215.1. Taxonomy (GTDB): domain Bacteria; phylum Armatimonadota; class Abditibacteriia; order Abditibacteriales; family Abditibacteriaceae; genus DASWNL01. Next base: position 8,385 of record DASWNL010000468.1, on the reverse strand, counting down.
GAGAACTTGTGCGTGATCGAATTGCGCTCGTCCGGCAGTTTGCGGCGGCTGGCGCGGCGCACATCTTTTTCTTTTTCGGCGGCGCTCTTCTTTTGTGCATCGCTCGAAGTTGAAAGCGGTTGGGTGCGCTTGCTGCCATCGCGATAAATCGCAACGGCTTTCAGGCCCTGCTTCCAGCTTTCGATGTAGGTCTGCATAATCTCGTCCGCCGTCGCTTCTTGCGGCACGTTGACGGTTTTGGAGATAGCGCCTGATAAGAACGGCTGGGCGGCAGCCATCATCTTGACGTGGCCCATGTAGTGAATGCTGCGCGTGCCGTTCATCGCCTTGAAAGCACAATCGAAGACCGCAAGATGCTCTTCTTTCAAACCCGGCGCGCCTTCTATGGTGTCGTTGGCATCAATGTGCTCGACAATGGCTTCGGTTTCCTTGCCGGAGTAACCCAGACGGCGCAAGGCTTCGGGCACGGTCTGGTTGACAATCTTCAAAAGACCGCCACCGACCAGCTTTTTGTATTTGACCAGAGCGATGTCCGGCTCGATGCCAGTGGTATCGGCATCCATCATAAAGGAGATGGTGCCGGTGGGGGCAAGCACTGTTGTTTGTGCGTTGCGATAGCCGTGTTTTTGGCCCAATAAAAGAGCTTCGTCCCACACACGTTGCGCGGCGTTGATGAGGTCTTCGGGCACAGTGCTTTGCGGAATGCGCGATACGGCATCGCGGTGCTTGCCAATTACACGCAGCATCGGCTCGCGGTTTTTGGAGTAACCGGCAAATGGCCCGATGAAGTTGGCGATCTTGGCCGATTGGCGATAAGCCGTGCCGGTCATAATCGCTGTCAGCGCACCGGCTAAAGCGCGGCCTTCATCCGAATCGTAAGCCGTGCCCTGCGCCATCAAAAGCGCACCGAGGTTGCAATAACCTAAGCCCAACGGGCGATAATCTTCAGAGTTCACAGCGATGGTGGCGGTTGGATAGCTGGCGTTGGAAACCAGAATCTCCTGCGCCGTAATGAAGATTTCGCAGGCGTGGATATAAGCGTCCACATCAAAAGCGCCGCCTTCTTTGCGGAACTTCATCAGGTTCAGGCTGGCTAAGTTGCAAGCGGTGCCATCAAGAAAGACGAACTCTGAACAGGGATTCGATGCGTAAATGCGGTCGGTATTCGAGCAGGTGTGCCAATCGTTGATAGTGGTGTCGTATTGCAGACCGGGGTCGCCGCAAATATGCGTTGATTCGGCGATTTTCTTCAGCAGTTCGCGGGCGTTATGCTTGGCAACCGGGCGCTTGTCCGTCACGGCGTAAGTCGTCCATTCCATGCCGTTTTCTGCCGCGCGCATGAATTCATCAGTCACGCGCACGCTGTGGTTGGCATTCTGGAAAGCGACCGAATCGTAAGCGCCGCCCGGCACATTAAAGCCGCCATTATAACCGGCTTCGATTAAGGCCCAGGCTTTCTTTTCCTCGTCCGATTTGCAGGTGATGAACTCTTCAACATCAGGATGCGACGCATCGAGAATCACCATTTTGGCAGCGCGGCGCGTGGTGCCACCGCTCTTGATGGCACCGGCAAAAGCATCGTAGCCGCGCATGAAAGAAACCGGCCCGCTGGCCGTGCCGCCGCCTGATAGTTGCTCTTTGGAGGAGCGAATCTTGGAGACATTGGAGCCGGTGCCCGAACCGCCTTTAAAGAGGCGCGCTTCGGTGGCGGCCAACTCCATGATGCTTTCCATGTTGTCTTCAACGCGATTGATAAAGCACGCCGAGGCCTGCTGCTTCACATCCGGGACGCCGATATTGAACCAGACCGGCGAATTAAAGGAGCCGTATTGATGCAACAGTAAATAGGTCAGTTCATCGCGAAATGTCTGGGCATCGGCTTCGCTTTTAAAGTAGCCGCCTTCGCGGCCCCATTTGGCGATGGTGTCCGAAACGCGGCCAATAACCTGGCGCACGCTGGTTTCGCGACGCGGTGTGCCCAGTGGGCCGCGAAAATATTTGCTGACCACCACATTGGTGGCGAGTTGGCTCCAGGTGCGGGGGATTTCGCAATCGGTTTGTTCAAAAACCGAGCGGCCATCTTCGCCGGTAATGGCAGCGGTGCGCCTGTCCCACTCGACGGTTTCAAAAGGGTCTTGCCCGGTCTGGGTTAAGCGGCGCTTGACTTCAATGCCCTGCCCGCTTTTTGGCTTTTTGCCGGTGGGAACCGGAACGAACGATTTGGCTTCGCCTTCGCTATCGTCCATCAAACGCCCTTCATAAGGCGCTTTTTTATGACCATTTGTCAATCCATTAGCATGACCATTCGTCCCATGACCATTGGTTTGCAAAGGAAGAAGTTGTTCTTCGGTTTCTGTAATTACGCTTTCCATTACGCTTTGTGATGCCATCTCAAAATCTCCAGAGGGTTCGCCCTCAATCTGGCTCTCAGTTTGGCCTTCGGCTTTATCAGCGAAGGGGTTTGGCTCTAAGGCAACCCTGTTCATGCCCAAATCCAGTGCCGTGTCCATTGCAACTTCTGCGCTGTCGGTTGCCATTCCGGTGTTGCCGGTGCTTTCAAATGTCATGCGTTTGCTCCTGTAAAACTGGTGTGACTTGTGCTGCGATGAGTGCTGCGATTATGCGGCGGATTTACGGCAATTACGACAAAAGAACGGCGGAAAGAAGTTTAAAGAGGAAGGTAAGAAGAGGGGCCGCGCGCCGCCGGATTTTCATGTCTTAGAAAGGCATGAAGCCAAACCGTGAGGCGGGATGAACCGTTGTGACTGTCAGCGAAAAACGCTCTCCAAAACGCTTGAAACGCCATCGCTTGCAGCAGGCACGGCAGGGGTCTAAATGAAAAAGAAAAAGACAACGAACACGAGCGCGAAAAAGCGGTGATAAGGGCTGCGATGGAGGCTGTTTGCATGGCGATAAGGCAGTAAGAGAGCGATGAAAGTGCAGTTTTGATGGGGTAAGTATCAAGACCCATTCGAGCGGACGAACTTTCCTTCTATAAGCATCTCGCAAACAACGCGAAAACGAACAAAAGGAAAGACATTCCCCATATCTTGGGCTTTAGTAAAACATAAACCACAACATATAGGGTCGCGCGGCCATGAACCATTATAATCCACTGGCCTAATTCCTCAAGTCCTTGTGCTAAGAATTTTTTAAATTTTTCTAAAATAATTGATTCGAGACAGCGGTTTTCCCCAGCCACAGGGCATTTATCCCCACTTTTCCCTGTTTTTCTCTCCGAGCCAGGGAAATCTGCCGTTCACTGGCAAAAACCAGGTGTGTCTGGGTTGGTCAAAACGCTCGATTTTCTCTTGTGATGCCTAAATTACTTTTCTTGCTTACTCTTTTTGCGGCGGCCACTGGCGGCTCGGCGCAAGATCATCTCAAGCCAGTGACTCCAACATTTACCGAGGTGTTTGCAGCGGGCAAAAACGGCTTTCCCGAAGTGCGTATTCCTTCGATTGTGATTAGCAAAACAGGCGTGCTGTTGGCTTTTGCCGAAGGTCGCAAGAATTTGAGAGATCAAGCCGAAAACAAAATCATCCTGCGCCGCTCACTTAATGGCGGCCAAACGTGGTTGGAAACCAAAGTCATTGCCGATGACGGCAAGCGCCCGCTTAATAATCCCTGCGCCGTTGTGGATCGAAAAAACGGACGCATTTTGCTGATGTTTCAGTCGTATCCCGAACAGTTAAAAGAAGCCAGCGGCCAAATCAAAACCGGCTATGAGGGTGACGACATCGTAAAGTCGTATCTGATTTACAGTGACGACGAAGGCCAAACGTGGAGCGCATTCAAAGAAATCACGCACCAAGTGAAGCGTGCTGAGAAAGTCACTACCATCGCCAGCGGGCCAGGTATCGGCATTCAACTGCAAAAAGGCGCGCACGCCGGACGCCTCATCATGCCTTTCAACGAAGGCCCTTTCGGCAAATGGAATGCTTACACGGCATATTCAGATGATGGTGGCGTTTCATGGAAAATCGGTGACAATGTGCCAAACGGCACCGGAATAGTTAACGAATGTCAGGTCGTTGAATTATCCGATGGGCGTGTTCTGCTTAATTCCCGTCAAATGAGCGGCACAGCGGTTCGTAAAATCAGTTTTAGCAATGATGGCGGACAAACTTGGTCGCCGGTCGCAGACGCGCCCGATTTAACAGACCCGCGTTGCATGGGTTCAATCCTGCGCCTGAAAAACGGCAACCTGCTCTACTCCGGCCCACGCAGCACCAAACGTGAAAACGGCACGATTTATCTCAGCACCGACGACGGCCAAACCTGGCCCCTTCATAAGACGCTTGAGCCGAAGTTTTTCGCTTACTCCAGTTTGGTTGAATTACCAAATGGCACGATAGGCTGCCTGTTTGAAGGCGACGGTTACAAAAGAATCCTTTTCGCGCGTTTTTCACGCGAGTGGTTGCTTCAACCGTGAATAAGTGACACTGCGCCTAAAACTTCATTTAAATTAGGCGCGCCCGCAAAGCCTCCCACGCGCACTGGCATGAGATGAAAAAAAGCGCCGTTCCAGGCAACGGCTGTATCTTCTTTGAGAGTTGCATTTCCCGTATAGGGATAAAGTAAAGCCAGATGCGGCGCCCCTAAGGTTTTGAGTTGGGGATGAATTTTCGATAACTCAGCGTAAACGGTTAATTGGCGCACATCGCCAGCGTTTAAAACCTGGCCCGCACGAAACGAAGTTGTCTCGGCGTTAAGCGTTGCAAAAGTTAAAGGCTGTCCGCTTGCTTTAGTGAGGTGCTTATATTTGGCGTCGCCAATCCATAAGGCTCCTCTACTTTGCCATAAATAATCGGCGTATTGTCTGATGCCGCCTCTTTCCAGACGAAACAAGGTGCCCAAACACTCTTGTGTTCGGACTAAAGTGGCAAAGTGATGCTCTAACACCGCAGTCACGTAGTTTTCAAACACCTTGTTCATATCCATCAAAAATACAAATGTTTCTTCGCTACCACTCCCAAGTGCTGGAGCATAACCTCCGAGCAAACGCCGCGCTAAATCGTGGGATAAGCGAAAGCGCTCCGTATTGCGATCCCAAAACATAACACGAGCCTGCGCTAAAGCCTCGAAAGGCGCAATGTCGCTGACTTCATCCAATAAAGACAAACAATCACTGACCAAGCCGACAGTGGTAGCATGACTAACGCGTGGTTGTAAAAAGCGCAGCGCACATTTAAAAAGGCGCATTAAGGATGTATCGGGTGTGAACTCATCCCACAGGCACGCTACGCGGTCGTGCCTGTCCCACAAAGTTGTGACTTGTCGCGTTAAGTCGAGCCGTCCACGCACACTGCGCAGAACGTCGCTGTGCAACAAATAATGATGCGGCAAGCCGCCTTCTAATTCGTTCAACAGGCGCCGGGCTAAAATCCACGCGAACAAATCGAAAAACGATTCCAGCGAATCCAAACCAGCAAGGTCGGCATCGGCCAAATCACGATGCTCAGCCACATCCAGCATCCATAACAGATTGCTCATCATGCCCGCCGCTTTTGACTGAGGCAGCGTATTTTTATCGAGCAACGTTGCATCTAATTTTGGATAAATTTCAATGGTGCGACCGGCAGCCTCAACGACACCGACCCACTGCTGCGCCCGCAATCCGGTTTCATCGCACGTCAATGGCGCGACCGGCAAATGATTTTCGTTTTGCCAGTGGGCAATAGCGTGCCGCGTCAGGGCACGCTCTCCGGCGCTCCAATCGTTTATGGAAGCGCGGCCCCACTCACAAAGGCGCACGATGTCATGCATCAGCGGCCTCAAGAGTTTCTTCGCTTTGTTGCGCTGTGCTTTGCCTGTAATTAGCCAGAAGCCAACTCAGGCAATCGCCTTTGGCAGCGGGATTTTCATCGAACCACCACTGCCACCGATTGCGGGCTTCTCTTGCCCCTGTTTTGTTTACCAACTCTCGCACAAAACGCCCTTTACCGCTCTCGCCCAGCACAAAACGCAAGCCGTCCCAGTCGTTGAAAAAATACTCTTGCAAAAGGGGAATCACGCGATAACGAAACACTTCATCGAAGCCGCCTTTATTTTCCAGATTCACAAAATAAGCGTGCCCAATGCGATGCTCGCGGTCTTTACGTAGCGTGATGCGATTGTTTAATTCATCCAAAACGGTGCGCCCATCATTGCTTAGTTCCGTGCATACCGAAAAGTCCGGCGCCAGTTCTTTGAATACAAAGCGTCGCCGCAACGCCACATCCACAAGAGCCAAACTTTTATCGGCGGTGTTCATGGTGCCGAGAATATGCAGATTGGCTGGCAGAGCGAACTTCTCGCCCGAATACGGCAAGGTCACTTTTAAACTGTTCTCGCCGGGCAATCGCTTATCATCTTCCAAAAGCGTTATCAATTCGCCAAGAATTTTAGAAATGTTGCCGCGATTGATTTCGTCAATGACGAGAACATAGCGCGGCGCTTGCGACAATTCACTTTTCAAGCGGTATTCTTTGCTGCCCTTCAAAAAAGTGATAACAGCTTCCGGCGAAGGCTTTTCTGAAGTTGACCTTGGAGCGTTTGGTTTGAGGCTTTTCAGCTCTTCGACAATGGCGCCAATTAAATTGGTATGCGTGCCCTTGCCAATAATCTGCATTAGCACATTATGCGTAGCTTTCTGCTGGCTGTTGCGCAACTTTTCCCAGACCATCTCCACTTTTTCACGCGAGGCATTATAGGGCTGTTGAGCATGACCTTTCACGTTATCACCAATCACATTACCTTTAGCGGTAAATGATATTTTGTATTGACTAGTCGAAAGGCCAGGTAATAACCAATTGGGATCGCTTTCAACTTTTTCTACGAAAGCATCCCACAAGTCATCAAAGGTTGACTCACCGGGCCGCGCTGTTTCAAGGCAGTCACTTAACGCGTGTAGGGCAATTTCTTTTAAAACGCCATCACGCAATTCGTAGCGCGCTGTGCCATCGCCTTCCAGCGATGGGCGAATGCCTTCGATAAAATCTTCATAGGAAAACGATTGGTGAAACGTGACAAAAGCGATGCGCCCTTCGTCCATTAATTCATCAAAACGCACTTTAAAATCACCGGCAAAATCCGGCTCAATGATTTGCACTGCACGTTGGATGGTTGAAAATGTTTTTCCCGTCCCCGGTGGGCCATAGAGAATTTGGTTGAGCGGAGAAGCTTGTGGCGGAAGAGTAAACTCAATCTTCTTTATATGTTTTGCAGATTCTTCATCGTTTTCATCCTCAAGTTGATTAAAAATCAATTCAATTACTTCAGGTTGCGTGACTTGAAGCAGAGTTGTCGGCCAGACGCTGTAGTCTTTACCTTCAGGAATTTTCCCTTGATACAGGCGGCGTTCTAAACGATCCAACTTCAGCAGATTGTTTCCCTTGTCTATGTGCTTCACGCGCCCAATATAGTGGATGGTAATTCTCCCACCGCCTGCCCCTTTAATGGCGAATTCATCTCCTACTTGAATTTGAGCAAAGAGTTGACGACACCGCTGTGCATTCTTGTCGTTTTCCTCTGGCTTAAACCCCATTTGCCATTCATTATTTTTAAGGAATCTCTCTTTTTGTGCGCCTCCATCACCCCAAAAATGACCACCAGCCCAATATTTTTTAACAGTTTCGCTTTGATCTGTGGCGTGACGCCAGGCATCAAATGAAATTTGCGGATGTTCGATGCTGAACTTCTCGCGCATCCCCTGCACAAACTCCTGATACGATTCCAGAGTTTTGGAAGGCAGTTTCACGCCATTATCTTTAGCATAGGCAAGAATGCGTTTATCTAAAGCCAGATATTGTTGAGGGTTAATCCAAAACAACCCCATTGAAAGCATGACGCGGCCCGCCACCGACACACACTGCGAAAACAATGGCTCATTTAAATTTTCCGGGCCGCCATTATAGCTAATCTCAGCGATGTTCCACAACAAATCAATCGCATCCGGCTTGCGGCCATCTTTTATAAATGCGAAGAACCAAGAATTTATGGCATGAGCGGTTGGGATTCCCATGAAATCATCAGGCACTTCTGCCGTTAGAGTGAACCGTTTTTTCAAATGCTCACAAATAATCTTGCGGTTATCATTAGCAATTCCCCTATTAAACGATGAGAAGAAAGTGAAAGGGTCAATGCCGGATAATGGCACGAGGTTATCTTGCGTGTCCTTATCGTTTAGCGAAATCATCGGAAACCTTGCGCCTTTGGCATCTTCCTGTGCTTTAATATCACGCAGCACTTGAATTAACTGTGCCTGATCATCGCGCCGTTGCAAAACGGCACCTGCCAATTCACGATAAAACGGCACCCAGGTAAACATTTCTTTTCTCCTTGGTCTTTAGTCTTATTGCTCGCACCCCAGAGCAACACTTTCCTGTATTTGTTGAAGTGAAG
>DASWNL010000467.1:0-13393 GCA_036399215.1 Abditibacteriaceae bacterium | reverse complement strand
TGCTGAAGCCTTTCGCGCTCACGACCGGCGCATTATGGCTTTGCAAGAGCCGATAGTAATCGAAGAAGATGTTAAAACCTATGACGGCAGGCCCATATCTTATCTGTCCAGCAAGTTTCCCCTGCGCGATGGCACCGGGCAGGCGTATGCCGTTTGTGGAATTTCCACCGACATTACCGAGCGCAAAAAGGCCGAACAAAGAGTGGCTCAGTTGCTGGTTGAGGAACAAGAAGCACGCGCCAAAGCCGAAACGGCCAATCGGGCCAAAGACGAATTCTTGTCAGTGTTATCGCATGAGTTACGCACGCCCCTGACTTCAATCATAGGTTGGATAAGCTTTATGCGACAGGGCAAACTTGACCCTGAACTCACCGCCAAAGGCCTGGAAACCATCGAGCGCAATGCCAATGTTCAGGCCAGACTCATTGAAGATTTATTGGATGTCTCGCGTATCATTAGTGGCAAACTGCACTTGGACAATCACCCGGTCAATCTGGCATCGTTGGTGGAGCAATCCGTCAATGACATGCATCCGATGGCTAAGTCCAAAGGCGTGCAACTTGAAGCGCAAATAGACCTGCTGAGCGGGTTAATCATGGGCGATGCCGTTCGTTTAGGGCAGGCCCTGCGCAATCTTTTAGGCAACGCCCTTAAGTTCACAGCCGCCGGCGGCCAGGTCAGCGTCCAATTAACCAGACAAGCGGAATTTGCGCAAATTACTGTGAGTGACACAGGAGAGGGCATAGACCCGGAAACCTTACAGGTAATTTTCGACCGCTTCCGGCAAGAAGACGGTTCAGCAACCAGACAACATGGCGGGTTGGGATTAGGTTTAGCCATCGTGCGACATCTGATTGAAGCTCATGGCGGCACGGTGAAAGCTGAAAGCGCCGGAAAAGGTCAGGGCGCCACTTTTACTGTGCAACTTCCCCTGACCACTCTTGAAACATTAGAGGCCAGTATGCATGAGCGAAGAGATCAGGCGAGTCAAGCTGACTTGGAGACTGACTTGGAGCCAGTAAATAATTCCAATTTTGCATAACGCTTTCTTGGCGCCTTTAGTTTTAACGCCTCGCTCCTTCAAGAGCGGGGCGTCTTTGTTTTGGCCGTTGCCTAAATCTATACAATATTAGGCTGTCCCGCCGAAGGCAGGCGGGTGTAGTGCCTTATTGTGTGGCAGTTAGGGACTTCGACTTATGGCCTTGCCACGAATCCAGTCTTGTCGCCTTTATTAAAGCCGGCTCGCTCATAAAAATGATGTATCTCCTCCCGCTTGGAACTCGTGAGCAGCATCACCTTGTAACAGTTCTGGCCCCACGCCACTTGCAGAGCATGACGGAGTAGTTGAGTTGCGATGCCTTTGCGACGATAGCTTGCGTGTGTAACCACATTCTCAATCAAGCCATAAGGTCGTGCGCCGCGCGTGAGATTGGGAACAATAACCAAGACACATGAGGCAACAAGCTCTCCGTCTAAGTCAGCTATCAAACAATGAACCTTTGAGTCGCTCAGGATTTCACTCCAGACTTGCTGCAAAGTTGAACCGTCAGGCAAAGGTGCATCGTTGGTGTGTAGGTGTTGATATAGGTTGAGCAGAGCTTTTAGTTCATTCTGACGAGCGTTTCTAATGTGGACGTTCATGTTTCAAATCTTATCGAGAATTCTAAGTTTTTCGCCGAAAGCGGGGGAAATAGGTATCAAAGAGACATATAGAGAGTAAAAGAGCGCGAAGTTCATCGTTATGAAAGCAGAAACGGGCGATTGGCAACTGTTGCACGAATATGTAAAGGAAGGATCGCAAGAAGCCTTTGCGACCTTAGTGGAGCGCCACGTCAATTTTGTCTATTCCACCTGTCTGCGTGAAGTGCGCGATGCGATATTGGCTGAAGATACCACGCAAGCCGTCTTTTTAATATTGGCGCGCAAGGCGCCGCAGTTGCGCGAGCAGGGCGCCTTTTCCGGCTGGCTTTATCAAACCGCGCGTTTTGCTTCGCGCAACGCTCTCAAGCAAGAGCGCAACCGGCAGCGACATGAGCAGAACATGATGCAGGAGTTTATGGACGAAAACGCAAGCAGCAACCACGCGCCGGTTCATGCGAAAGATCATCTTTGGGAAGAGAATCTTCACCAGGCCTTATCGGTTTTGAACAACGAGCAGCGCAGTGTAGTTTTATTGCGCTTCTTTGAGGGCAAAAGCGTGCGCGAAGTTGGCGAAGCCTTAGGCATCACGGAAAAAGCCGCCGAGCGCCGCTTGGCCCGCGCTTTAGAAAAGATGCGGCGTCATTTTGAAGCGCGTGGTTACGCGACTTCGATAGCCGTTATTGCTACGCTGCTCACAGAAAACGCCGTTCAAGCCGCGCCGGCAAGCTGCCTTTCCAGCGCTTTGCAAATTGCCAATAACGTCGCGGCGGGCGGCGCGGTTAGTGGCGCTGCTATCTCTGCGGGTGCCGTCGCCTCGAATGGCGTGGCTGTTGGTAAAGCTGTTTCGCTGTCACAGGGAGTGCTGAAGGCCATGTTGATTAATCAGATAAAAACCGGCGTCGTGGCCTCTATTGGTGTGGGAGTAATGACTTCGACGACGGTAAAAATTGCGCATTTTGCTATGGCTTCGCAAGCAAAACCGCACGTAACTACTTCCTCCCTGACACGGGTGCAAAAACAGAAAACAATAGAAACGCGCGTGTTAAGCCAATCGAAGCCACCTCTTAACACTTTATTAGCCTCGCGCCCTGCGACCTTGAAGGCAGCACCCAAATTAAAAGAAATCGCCCGGCCCGAAGTTACACCGCAAACGCAACGCCCGTTGATGCGCCTGGCGCAACCGGCCTTGCCCCTTGAAAAGCCCGCACCTGCACCAGATGCGCCGCCCGCTGTTCCTGCTGCGCCTGTTCCAGGGCCGGCACCGGCTGCGCCACCAGCGCCTGTATCCTCCGAAGTGAAATCGCCTGTTGTGCCCCTGGCTGACCCCAAATTACAGGCTGGCGAAATCGCGGTCAGCGGGGCGCTCATTGCTATTAACAATGGGCGTCTGGTGATAGATGTTAGCAGTTACACCCTGCCAAACGGCAAGGTCAACGCGGTCAATCCGCCAAAGCCAAAGGCGATTTTGCTGGATGCCCAAACCAAAATGCATGTGCGCGGCGCTGCTACACCTCTCAAGATTACTGATCTGCAACCGATAGACTTTATTTTGGCCGTCGGCAAGGATAAAGGCACCGGGGAAGCGCTGCCGGCTCGCGAAATCCGCGTGTGGAACAGCGTTAAAGATGGTGTTTATAAATGGCGGGGTGCTACTGTGCCGTCGCCTCAGCCGATTCCGGGCGAAACCATTAACGAAGTAATTGAGGCGGATGATATGCCGCCGCCTTTTGCCAGAGACTTTGAAAATCAATTTCCGCAGGGCGATTTTCAGCAGGCTACTGCCGGTCAACTGCCAAAAGGTTGGACAATGTCAGCCAATACCAAAGCGCGTGTGCAGGCAAAAGATGGCAAGAACTGGTTAGCTATCACCAATGCCATTCCTAACAATTGGGGCACAGTGCGTTATGTTTTGCCGATTCAACCCGATTGGAAGCGGCTTCGTATTGTGGCCCAGTTGAAAGCGAAGAACTTAAAGCCCGTCGGCGATTGGTGGAATACGGCGCGTCTGGACTTCAACTTTCACGACAACCAGAACCGCATAGTTGGTTATGGACGCGGCCTGAATCTCTACAAAAGCGGCGGTTGGCTCACGCTTGATAAAACCGTGAACGTGCCCGAAGGCGCGACGCGCCTTTCACTGGAACCTGGATTATTTGGCGCCACAGGTGAACTACTGATTGATAACATTTGTGTGGAAGCCAATGTGCCCTGGCCAGGGCGGCCCATTCGCCCCGGTTTTCCTGAAGGCACTTTTGAAAACGTCGAAGGCTCCGGTTGGCCCGAAGGTTTCGAGCCGTGGACACCGGACGCTTTCAAAATCATTGAAGAAAACGGTAATCGCTTTTTGCGCCTGGTTAATAATCAGCCAGGCACTTCAATGGGCGGTATGGGCCGCTTCCAACTGCCGCCGGAGTGGAAGGCTTTTCGCCTTCGCGCCAAAATGCGCGCTCAGAATTTAAAAATCGGTAAGAACCCCTGGGAAAGTGCGCGCGTAACCCTGAAAACAACCAATGCCGAAGGTGAGAGGGCTGGCGGCTATCTTGGTATAGTGCAGTTGCGCGAAGACAGCGATTGGAAAACGCTGGATGTGGTTAACCCGATTGGTAAAGGTGCCACCATTTTGGAGATTGAGCCTGGTCTCTTAGGCTCCACCGGGGTGCTGGATATTGATGACATCGAAATCCTGGACGCCTCCCATGAGGACTTCTTGCCGCACTTGCCGATTGTCGAAAATGGGCCAAGTAATACCTTTGATGAACTTAACGACAGGGGCTGGCCCCAGGGGTGGTATGGCGAAGGCGCTAATCCTGCCGCAATTAGCACCGTTGAAGAAGATGGCAATCGCTTTTTGCGTTTAACCAGCGATAAATTGATTTATCAAGCGGTCAAGGGCCGTTATAAGTTGCCGGACGGTTGGCGCGGCATCCGCGTCTCAGCCCGCCTGCGCATGAAAAATCTAAAGCGCAAACCGGACGCACAAGGGTGGGAAAGTCCGCGAGTCGGCTTTATTTTTCAAACCAATCAAGGCGAGCGTGCCGGGGGCTTTCAGTCATCGCTGGAGATGCATAACGATACCGATTGGAAGCAGTTTGCAGTCAAAGCCGACATTCCGCCGGATGCGGTTTATATTGAACCAGCCGCCATTTTCCAGGAAGCTGCCGGTATTTTCGATGTGGATGATTTAACCTTCGAGCAAGCGCAGCCCACCATCCGCCTTGCGCCGGTTCATCAGTGGACGCGCCTTTTTCCCGAAGGTAACTTCGAGCTTCAAGATGAAAACGGCGGGCCTTTGCACTGGGAGTTGGATAACAAGGCGCAAATCGTTGGGGAAGAAGGCAACAAATTTCTGCGCTTGACCAATGAAAGCAATCGCAACACGGTTTTTGTGTCGGGACAATGGAAAATGGAGCCGGCTTGGAAGGGCGTTCGTGTGCGTGCCCGCTTGCGCGGACGCAACCTGAAAAAAGGCACCAACCCCTTCGATGGCGCGCGCCTGCAAATCCTGTTTTTAGATGCGCAATCTTCACCACTGAACGCCGCGCCCGCAATGTTGGAATTGACCAAAGATTCCGATTGGAAAGATTTGCAAACCACAGTTGCCATTCCGCCCGGCGCCACCGCCATCAAATTGATGCCTTCGCTCTCACGAACAGCCGGCACATTAGATGTGGATGATATTTCTATTGAGCCGATTACGAATTAATCTTTCAAAACTACAAAGACAGCAAACTCTTTGTCCATCGGCAGTTTAAAAGTGTTACCTTCGATTTTGCCTTGCCACAGCGGCTTACCGTAAAAGTTTTCGGGATGCAAGAGCCGCACAGTTTCGCCGGCTTTTAAAAAGGGCGTGGCGGGAACTGTTACTTGCGGCGCTTTGTTCCAGTTGTAAATCACCAGATGCGCGCGTTTGTCATCGTATTTGTCAGGCAACCAGACAATGCGCGGTGTAGCGGGGGTAGGCGCGCCGGGCACGATGAGATTGTTTTCCTCAACGATGTTTTGCCAGTTTTTCAGATGCAGCCCGCCTCCTGAAATCACGTTGCCGCGCACTTCGCCATTTTGGTTAGGGCCTTCGCCGTAACCCAGTTGCAAGCCCTGCTGATAAAGATAATTGTTCAAAGCGCGAATGTTTTTGCTGGGCCGCCCGCCGCCGATAAGAAATTTCGTCTGCTGCCCATAGGCGATATTATTTTCGATCAGAAAATTATCCACCCAGGCTTTGTCCGAGCCGTAAGCGTGCATGGTGTATTGCCCATCGCCCCACGGAACGGTCATGATGCAATTGCCGATGGTTTTCCATCCGGTTTCGTTTTGTGCGTAAATCGCGTGACCATGATTGCGGTCGGGGCCTTTCCAGCCGTTGTCGTAAATCAGGCAGCCGTAAAATTCACTGTTGGTTGAGCCTTTCCACCAGCCAACACCACCCAGATTATTGTGAATCACCAGGTTGATGAATTTACAGCCTTCGCCGGCATAGACGTTAAGGCCGCCCGGCACCTGCGGCATATCATTCGGCCAGGAGCCGCTTTGTTTGGATATGCGTGCTTCTTTCGGAACAACGCCGGCAATCTCCACATCGCGCAGCCATAAGTAACTGGCCGGTTCTAAGACCGCAACGCCCGTTGTAAACGTGGCGCGTTCGCCTGAAGCACTGCGCACTTGAACGGGCTGCTCTTTGGTGCCTCGCACTTTGATTTCGATGGGTTTGTTGCCTTCTCGCGCATAAACGCCGCCACGCAGCCATAAAACATCACCCGGCGCGACTTTTTGTGTGCCATCTAAGGCTGAAACGGCATCCCAGGGCGCTTCTTTGCTGCCTGCGTTGGTCGCTTTGCCAGCGGGCGCGGCGAACCACTCGGCGGCAAAAGACGGGCATGACAAAAACGTAGAAAACAGTAAAATCAAGCCGGAACGAAATTTCAGTTTCACTTTCATGAGCAATCTCCATTTTCAAGAAGCCGGACAGGGCACGCCCCTGATTTTGTTGCACGCCTTTCCGCTATCCAGCGAATTATGGCGCCCGCAGTTTGAGACACTATCAAATGATTTCCGCGTCATCGCGCCCGACTTGCCGGGGTTTGGCAACTCTCCTGATTTTGTAGAAGATGCTTCAGTTGATCACATGGCAAACAGCGTCATGGCACTTTTGCAACAGCTTCATATCGAAGAGCCGATTATTTTAGGCGGCCTTTCGATGGGCGGTTACACAGCGCTCGCTTTCGCTCGCTTGTTTCCCGAAAGTCTGCGCGCTTTGATTTTATGCGACACACGCGCTGAGGCCGACACCGAAGAAGGCAAAGCGGGCCGCGATAAAATGATTGCACTTGCCCAAAGCCAGGGCGCCACGCCAATCGTTGAACAAATGCTGCCCAAATTACTTGGTGAAACCTCACAAAAAGAGCGTGTTAATGTGATGGAAAGTGTTCGCACGCTTGCTTTGCAGCAAACTCCAACGGGGATTGTCAATGCGCTTCGCGCCCTGCGTGATAGGCCTGACTCCCTTGACTTGTTGCCGCAAATTAATGTGCCGGTTTTAGTGGTCGTCGGCGAAGAAGACACCATTACACCAGTTTCTATGTCACAAACTTTGGTTGATGAAATCCCCAATGCCAGGTTAGAAATCATCCCGAAAGCCGGGCATTTATCGAACATCGAGCAACCGGAAGTTTTCAACCGCATTGTATGCGATTTTTGCCGTTCGCTTTAATTGTTGAACTCATTGGTGTGCTGCAAGATTAATGCTTGCCACCTGCTTATGCACAAGCCAAAATGAAAACAGAACAAATATGAAAACTCCCTCGATCATTTCTTACGTTTATGGTGTGCTGCTTATTGTAGGCGGCGTGATGGGCTTTGTAATGGGTAAAAGCGTGCCCTCACTGATTAGTGGTGGCGGCGGTGGCCTTTTAATGCTGTTGGCCGGGCGCGGCTTTGGGCAACGCCAGAGTTGGGCTTTGCCTTTAGGCTTAGTTGTTGCCTTGGCCGTCGCCGTCTTTTTCGGGCGCAATATTAACAGTGAGGAAGCCAAAGTCAAAAACCGCGCTCTCGGCATGACCGCACTTAGCGCCCTCACAATTGTTGGCCTGCTGGCAACCGGCACTCGCAAAAATTGATTTATAGAGAAGAACACAAAGGGCACAGAGAAAATTAAATCTTTGTGCCCTTTGTGTTCTCTATTATGAGAAGTTATCTCAACTGCGCGCCAAGTTCACTTTGGGCGGCGGTGCGAATGGAGTTCATGGCCGCTTCGACTTCGTCTTCGGTCAGAGTTCTATCGGGTGCGCGAAAGCGCAGAGAAATCGAAAGGCTTTTATGGCCTTCGGGAATGCCTGTCCCGGTGTAAACATCGAAGATACGGGAACTTTCCAATAGTCCACCGCCAACGCGGCGCGCTACCGCTTCCACCTGTGAGGCTGTAATTTCTTCCTGCAAAAGCAGCGACATGTCGCGGTCACTCGATGGCACACGCGCAATTGACTGTGCAGTGCGTGACAAACTGGCGTATTTTGTTAGCGTTTTCCAATCGAGTTCTGCGAGAACAGCGCGCGATTTTAGGGAATAGTTTTCGCGCACGTCGGGATGCACTTCGCCTAAAACTCCAAGCTCTTCGTCATTCAAAAACACTTTAGCCGTGCGGCCTGGATGCAGCGAAGAATGCTGTGTGGCGCGATAATCGCCTGAAGGCGCGCCCAAAGCCGAAAGCAAGGCTTCAATGATGGATTTCAGCGCATAAAAATCAGCCGGTGTTTCTTGTTTTTGCCAGTGTGCATCGCCCGGCGCATCCAGAAGGGCGATGCCGATTTTCAAGGGTTCGTCCGGTTGGGTGATGCCTTTGCCATGAAACACTTTGCCAATCTCAAAGAGCCGTGCCCGTGTGCGCGCATTGGTAGATAAGGCGTTCAAGAGTGAAGGTAAAAGACTGGTGCGAAGTTGCGTGTAATCTTCCGAAAGCGGGTTGCGCAAGACAACGGGTGTAACGTCTTTCATTAATCCGGCGCGTTCAACGGCGCCGCTGTTTTCCAGAGAATAGGTCACGATTTCCTGCAATCCACACCCGATGAGTGCCGCGCGCCCTGCCTCTTGCAGTCGTTGTGCGGCGTTTAAACCGGCGCCGGAAACCGAATTAGCAGGCAATGTTGTTGGAATTTTGCCGTAGCCATGAATGCGCGCCACTTCTTCGATGAGATCAATGTCGCGCTCAATATCACGCCGCCAGGTCGGAACCGAAACAACGGCCTTATCACCCTGATTCTCCACTGTAAAACCGAGGCGTTGCAAAGCCGTGACGATTTCAATTTCGGTTAATTCCAAACCAAGCAGGGCGCGGCAGCGCGCAAAGCGCAAGGATACAACGGCGGGCACGATAGTTTGCAGGTAATTATCGGCTAAGCCGCCTCTGATTTGCCCGCCGCAGCATTCAACCAACAGTTGCGTAGCGCGCCCGGCGACACGCGAAATATTATTGGGGTCAACCCAGCGTTCATAGCGACGGCTGGCTTCGCTGCGCAGATTTAATTCGCGCACGCCACGCCGCACGCGCAATGGCGAAAACTGCGCGATTTCCAGCAAGATGCGCGTTGTCGAATCGGTTACTTCCGAATCCTGTCCGCCCATGATACCGGCGATAGCAACCGGGCCGTGCCCATCGGTAATCAGCAAAATTTCATCGCTGAGTTCGCGCAACGCGCCATCTAAAGTCGTGAATTTCTCACCACTGCGTGCGCGACGCACGATGATCTTTTCGTCATGTAATTTGTCGGCATCGAAAGCGTGCAACGGTTGGCCCCATTCGAGCATGACGTAGTTGGTTACGTCCACTACGTTGTTGATAGGACGCATTCCGGCCTGAATTAAGCGCTGTTGCATCCAATCCGGCGAAGGGCCGATTTTGATGTTTTCAATCACTTGTGCTGCATAACGCGCACAATCATTGGCGTCTTCAATTTCAACTTGAAAAGCGGGGCTGCCAGCATTAGGCAAAGCGCTCGGCTCATCAATTTTCAATGGAGCGCCGGTCATTGCGGAAATTTCGCGTGCCAAACCTACAGCCGATAGCCAATCACCGCGATTAGAAGTGACTTCCAGCGTCCAAACGTCATCTTCGTAGTTTTCAACGCCAATGCCGGCCATCTCGAAAACGTGTTCAAGTTCTTCAGAGGGCGGCGTGGTAACGGATTGGTTAAGCCATTCAGTTGAAATTCTCATAAGCGTCTAATAGAACGCAAATATTCGCGAATTAACGCAAATCCTTCAAAAAGATTGGCAAAAATTTGCGGTCATTTGCGAAATTTGCGTTCTATTTAAAATTGTTTCAAAAAGCGCAGGTCGTTTTCGTAGAAGAGGCGGATGTCGTCAATGGCGAATTTGATCATCGTCATGCGCTCTATGCCAAAGCCAAAGGCAAAGCCGGTGTATTTTTCGGAGTCGTAGCCGACGTTTTCCAAAACTTTGGGATGCACCATGCCGCAGCCGCCCAGTTCGAGCCATTTACCGTTGAAAAACACATCAAACTCGGCACTGGGTTCGGTAAACGGAAAATAGTGCGGGCGAAAGCGAGTTTGCAAGTGCTCGCCGGTGCCGGTGGCATCTGCGAAAAGCTGCTGCAAAAATTCGGTTAAAGTGCCTTTTAAATCGCCGAAAGTCACACCTTCATCAACCAATAAGCCCTCGACTTGATGAAAGACTGCCGAGTGTGTTCTATCTACGTTGTCGCGCCGGTAAACGCGGCCCGGCGCGATGATTTTGACCGGTGGCGCCTGGTTTTCCATGACGCGAATTTGCACCGCGCTGGTTTCGGTGCGCAGCACCAAATCATCGCCGGCAAAGAGCGAATCTTTTTCGGCGCGCGCCGGATGATCGGGGCCGATATTCAGTGCATCGAAGTTGTAATAATTGGTTTCTACTTCTGGCCCTTCGGCCACGCTGTAGCCTAAGCCGGCAAAAATGCGAACTATCTCATCCCAGGTCTGGCGCAGCGGATGGCGCCGTCCAACAGGCAGCGGTGTGCCAGGTAAAGTAACGTCAATAGTTTCACTGGCTAAAGCTGCATCACGCGCGGCTTTTTTCAGTTCGGCTTCGCGTTCGTCGAGCAGCATGTCAATGCGCTCTTGCGCTTGATTCACCAGTTGGCCGGCCAAGGGGCGTTCTGCGGGTGACAAAGCGCCCAGCCCGCGCAGCAAGCCTTTAAGGTCGCTTTTCTTGCCGGTCAGTTGGGTGCGCGCTTCTTTGAGTTGCGCCAAATCGCGCGCCGCTAAAATGAGTTCGCGTCCGCGCGCTTCCAGTTCTTGAATTTGTGATTCCATGTCAAATGCCCCGGCAGTTTAGCAAGAATACCAAGTTGAAATAAAAAGCGGCGCATCCCAGACGCGCCGCTGTCTCTTCACCTAAAGGGAATTAGTAATCGCGCGCGGTTTCGTGTGCCAGGTTGGTAAAACGGGCAAATTCGGATTGAAAACCGAGGCGAATGGTGCCGGTAGGGCCGTTACGCTGCTTGCCAATGATGACTTCGGCGATACCTTCATCGGGGTCAGGTTCATTACTTGGCGGCGTTGGGCCGCCGTCCTTTTTATAAATCTTGTTTTTGTAATAGCTGGGCCGATAAATGAATGCCACTACGTCGGCTTCGGCCTCAATCGAGCCAGATTCGCGCAAGTCGCTCAAAATCGGGCGCTTGTCTTCGCGCTGCTCAACAGCGCGCGAAAGCTGCGAAAGGGCAATCAGCGGCACTTTCAATTCGCGCGCCATGCTTTTAAAAGAGCGCGCGATTTCAGAAATCTCCTGCACGCGGTTTTCGTTTTTACCGGCAAAGTGCGCCAATTGCAAATAGTCCACAACTATCAGGCCCAGTTGGCCGTGTTCGGCCATCAAGCGACGCGCTTTGGCGCGCATTTCAAAAGTGCTGGCGCCCGGCGTGTCGTCAATAAAAATCGGCGCTTGATACAAGTTATTCACGGCATTGGTTACGCGATGCCAGTCGGAGTCTTGCAGGTAACCACGCCGCAAATCGCGCGAGTTAATCGCAGCTTCCGAGCAGATTAAGCGTTGCACCAACTGTTCCTTGGACATTTCAAGGGAGAAAATCGCGACAGGCAAACGGTCGTGCAGTGCGATGTGATGGGCAATATTCATCACAAGCGCGGTTTTTCCCATCGAAGGCCTCGCGGCGATGATCAGTAAGTCGGTGGGCTGCAATCCCGAAGTGATTTCGTCGAGATCATGAAAGCCGGTTGAAATGCCGGTTGCTTCGCCTTTGCGCTGAAACTGGCGCTCAATCTGGTCGTAGGCGTGCATTAAAATCGGCTTGATCGGCGCAAAGCCGTCTTTCATGCGACGCGAGCCGATTTCAAAGATGCGCTTTTCGGATTTATCAACCAGTTCGTTAACGTCGTCTACTTCGCCATACGTCCAGCCGGCGATTTCTTCCGTGGCACGGATAATCTGGCGCAGGGTGCTTTTTTCGCCTACGGCTTTGGCATAGGAATCTACGTTGGCCGAGCTGGGACAGGCTTCGATGAGAGCCGTCAAGTAGGCCGCGCCCCCAATATCTTCTAAGTGATTGCGGCGGCGCAGTTCTTCAACAACGGTAATCAGGTCAACGGGTTCGCCCCGGTCAAACAGCGT
The DNA here is from genome assembly GCA_036399215.1 of Abditibacteriaceae bacterium. GTDB lineage: Bacteria > Armatimonadota > Abditibacteriia > Abditibacteriales > Abditibacteriaceae > DASWNL01. The sequence continues at coordinate 1,132 of DASWNL010000467.1, read as the reverse complement.
GACGAGCGCGTTAAAAATTTTGCGGTGGTTTTCGCGGTAAAAGTCTTCAGCGTTAAGTAGTTCCACCACGCGGGCGATGGCATCTCTGTCCATCAGCATGGCGCCGAGTGTGGATTGCTCGCCTTCGAGGGTTTGTGGTGTCAGGCGCTCCCGCGCGACAGGCCGATTACTATGGGCGTCGCGCTGGGGGAAGGGAATGACAGATGCGTTGTTCAATTCGGTCTTCCTCCAAGAGCATTAATGCGGCGATGAAAAGTGTGTTTCGGCGACGGCGCGGCAGACAGATAGAATTTAACCCCGCAATGGTTCGCTTGCAAACACTTTCTCAATGTTTTGCTTTGAACCTGATTTGCAAAGGGTTGCTTATTCTAACCAGTGCAAGCGCGTTCGCTAAGAGGCATGGCTCGAATTCCATAAGAAAACTGCTTCACATGCTTATGAGCAATTTCGGGGCAAAGTCGGTTTTCCCTAAGGTTATCCCTATGATTTACCAATTAACGTGTTCCAAACTCTTCAATGCACGTAAAACCCGGCGGCTTTGAGGTTAGGGTCGTCGCTTATTTTGCCTGCTTTGTCGCTGTTGAAACTGATCGTGGTCAGAACTTCACCTTGCGCGTCTTTGAAAACCAGTTTGTAAACGAAGGTTTTAAAGCCGGGCTTGTTGAGTTCACCCATGAAAATCACGCGATAACCCCGCTCCATACGCGTGCCCAATGAGCCATAGAGTTGCTTGAAATTTTCCTTATCCATGTGGGCGCGGAAATTGAGGGTTATGACTTCTTCAAAACGCGGGTAATCAGCATTTTCAATAGCCAACAGCATGGTGCCAAACACAGCTTGCACTCTGGTTTCGGGCAGTTGGTTTTCTAAGATTTCGGTCTTAGGCGCGGTTGTGCGCGCCGGCACATAGATCGGCTGCGCCCCAACGCGCGCGAAAATCAGGCAGCCTAAAAACAGAACGAAGGAAACTACTTTTTTCATGGCGATTCTCTTCTGAAACTTTTCAATGAATGCGATAGCCATCCATTTTACCGTTTTTCCAACTGATTTCTCCAAGCCATTCAATCCCGCCATCTTTGAAAACCAACTTCCACAGATAAACCGTGTAGGGGCCTTTTTTCAGGTCGCCTAA
>DASWNL010000466.1:0-6841 GCA_036399215.1 Abditibacteriaceae bacterium | reverse complement strand
CCCCTCTCCCAATTCGCTTCGCGGGAGAGGGGAGAGCAAAGCAGACGCTACTGCACGTTTAATAAGTTCGGAGCATAAGAGCTCGGCCACCCCTCTCCCGCGAAGCGAATTGGGAGAGGGGCCGGGGGTGAGGGGCCGGGGGTGAGGGCGTTCAAACCACTTTCAAAACCACACTTGCGTTATTGCCGCCGATGCCGGATGAGTTGGAAAGTGCCGTTTCTATTTTCGTTTTGCGCGCGGTGTTGGGCACATAATCAAGGTCACATTCAGGGTCGGGTGTTTCGTAATTGATGGTAGGTGGCAAGGTTTGTTCGACAAGCGCCAATGTTGTTGCAATCGCTTCCAAAGCTCCGGCGGCGGCCATGGTGTGGCTGGTGGCGGCTTTGATGGAACTAACTGGAATTTGCGCGGCGCGACCTTCAAAAACGGCTTTGATGGCTTGCGTTTCCGCCAGGTCGTTGTATTGCGTGCCCGTCCCATGCGCGTTGATGTAATCAATCTGTTCGGGCTTAATGCCGGCATCACGCAGGGCGCCTTGCATGACACCACGCAAGCCGGCGCCTTCTTTGTCGGGTGCGGTCAAGTGATAAGCGTTGTTATTAACGGCCCAACCGAGAATCTCGGCGTAGACTTTGGCATTGCGCTTTTGCGCGCTGCTCCACGTTTCCAAAACCAAAATCCCGGCGCCTTCGCCGAAAATCGTGCCGTTGCGCTTTTGGTCGAAAGGCCGGCACATTTCCGGCGAAATGGTGCGCAAAATCGAAAGACCGGCCAGCGAAGACAAACCCAGGCCATCGTGACCACCGGCCAAAGCGATATCGCAGCGCCCCAATCGCAGCCAATCGCAGGCTAAACCAAGGGCATTGCCACCGCTGGAACAGGCATTTGATAAAGTCACACGCGGGCCTTCAATACCCAAACGCTGCGCTGTATAATCGGCGGCGTGTTCCAGAGTCCATTGCTTAAATAGCTCCGCATCCACTTTGTCGCCCCCTGCCAGCAATTCGCTGACAAACTCCCACGAAGCCGCGCCGCCAAAGTTGGAAGAAAAAACCATGCCCGCACCGCGCAAATCAGCATCGGATAAATGCGCATCCGAAACCGCTTCATGCGCCGCCGCGAATGCAAATTGGCTTGCTTCGTCGCAGTCGCCTTCTTCACCGTAAATTGACCAATCGAAACCTTTGACTTCGCCGCCCAGTTCGTTGCGCAGTCCCGTAGTATCCAATTTAGTCAGTGGCGCTATGCCGCTTTCTCCGGCGATAAGAGCGTGCCAAAAACTGGGCACATCGTTGCCCAATGGACACACACAACCTAAACCTGTAATCACAATCCGTTCCATTGGCAAAGTTTGACCTATGGACGGCGGCTAAGTCGCAAAAGCCTAACGGCTTCGTCCAAGCCAAAGGCCACAAAATTTGGCATAATGTGCCCCATGAAATCGTTGCTCCTCTTGCCGTTTTCGCTTTTGCTTGCCACTTCAGACGTTGCGCCAGGTCGTGCGCAACTTTTGCCGCGCCCATCGGTGCCTTCGACGGTAGCGCCGCTTTCGTTCGATGATATTTTTGCCGATTTAAATGCGCCGCTCAGCTACAAAATCAAAGACCTCAAGGGCGAATGGCGCTTAGTCACCATCAAATCACGCCCCGACCTTGATAACGGCTCAATTGCGCCGATTTCGGCCAAAGAAGCACTCACTTCCGACCGCCTGCGCGCTGCTATCGGTGCTGGCGAGGGGCAATATGTCACGCAGGGCCAAACCGTCGCGGCAGGCGGCGAACTGTTCCTGGTGACTTACAAAATGAAATATGATGAGAACGAGTTGCAAGGCGCACTTGAAGCAGGAGCGCGACAGGCCAACCGCACTTTGCCGCTGCCACCTGCCGAACTTGCCGCTGCGATAGAAAATTACACTCACGGACGGCCTTTGGAACTGCGCCTGCTCAATGTGAAAATGCTTGGTGAAATCAGCGAGATTCGCGCCTTCGATGCGGCCTCACAATCCAAAGCCTTGCGCGATTTCATTACATCATTAACTGCCGAAGTAAATGGAACAAGTGACCACGGGGAAGGCATCGAAAGCCCATTACCGACCTCGCCGGTAGCGCCGACTCTGGGCAACGGAAATTTATCTGGAAACGGTGCCGGGAATACTTCAACGCCCATTGCGCCCACTCCGCCGACAGGAATGTTGGCTCCAACTTCTAAGCCGCCAGTGACAAAGCCGGCCACAAATTCAACTGTTGTTAAACCTTTGCCTCCTGCTACCCTCAAACCGGCAGCGGTGCCCGGCTTGCAAGAGCGTAATGCTGCTTCTCAAAAAAATCTGCATTTAATTGGTTTGGCCCTTATTGCTTATGCGCAAGATCACAACGGCACTTTGCCACCGGCGCAAACACCGGGCATCGCGCGCAAAGTTCTGACTTTTTACGCTGGCAGCGACAAAATTTGGGCGCGTGCCGATAACGGCCAGGCTTATTTGCCCAATCCGAAAATGTCGGGTCGCAAAGCTTCGCATATCTCCAACCCGGATGAGTGGGTGGCGTTCTACGAAGCCAACCCGGCCAGCGACGGCACACGCGGTGTGGTTTTTCTTGATGGTAGCGTGGCGCGCATTACCTTAGGCGATTGGCCGCGCTATAAAAAGGCGTCGAAGTTGCCTTAAATCTTGGCTTTGCAGCCTGAAAACCGGCAATTATTACGCAATTCCGCCTTTTAAATTACAAGCACGTTTCAGCCGCGTAATTTTTGCCGGTCTCGCCTTTTAAGCTCTTTTAAATGAGGCGCTGGCGCGTCATAATGAAAGATGGCTTTAGCGCCCGGTTTGCACATAATTTGCATATATTTGGCAAGCCGACTGCTCTATTCCGTGAGGCCGTAAATGAATCAACGAAGAATCCGCGCCGTCGTCAAAGTCACATCGCGCAAAATCAATTCGCATCGCAAGAAAAACACGGCTGACCCGGCAGAAAGCGCCGATTGTAAATCGTATTTAATGCAGGCCGAGGTGTGCCGCGAACAAGCGCGCGATGCCGTGCGCCTGAAACGTTGGAAAGCGGCCTACGGACTGTTCACCACAGCGATTGCTTTATGCAATCGCGCCGCTACGATGGGTGGCGATGCCTGCACCGAAGCCAAGGAAGTCCTGCGCCAGATGCAAACTGAAATGGCAACCTACAGCGAACTGGCGCGCAGCATGGATAAGCCTCTAATGACAACTCCTGCACTTGCAAATCCCGACAAGATATCCGACGTAACGCCGAACGCGATTTAAATCACAACGGCATAAGGAACAGAAGGGCTGAGAAATTTCTCAGCCCTTCTGTTCTTAATTGTCTTCTGTGGTTAGTTCCAACTTACCCTGTCTGACAGAAACCCAATTGCGGGAATCCATGCCCTTGTTAAAAAACAAGCACCAATCTGGCTGTCCTGCCCAATTGATAAATGAATGAAGCCAATAGCCACCTGATAATTCAAAAACGATCTCTGGTAAACGTCCTTCTATAGAAACCTGAACAACGTGTCTTTCGCGCAGCTTGACCAAACCATTTTCAATTTTTGTTTTACCACTGTCGCTGCCAAATGCAATCGAACGAGGACGTTCAACGCGCCAGCCTACCTGAATCATTGCCGATATTTTGCCTCGGCGTGACACATGCACACTTCCATTTCTTCGATGTTTTTCCTTTTCGCTTAACTTGCCAAATTCCAGGAAAACAGTTGAACCATAACCACGCCATGTCCATGACACAGGCATTCCAATAAGTGGTTGAGTCAATCGAGTAAATTGAGGTTGAGTTATCCATTGCCTTTTGTCATTCATAATTGTTGAAAGTGTGTGTCTCCCTAAGAGACACACACTTTTTAAACATCGCCCGGTTCATTAGCCATTTTCACAATACGCGGTGTGAATTTGGCGACCACTTCGACTAGGTCGCTCTGTGCGGCTAAGACACTTTCGATGTCTTTATAAGCCTGCGGTGCTTCATCCAGGCCACCGCCCAAAAGTGTGACGCCGCGCTCTTGCAAGTAGCGGTCGCGCATCAATTTGGTAAGTGAGTTAATGGCTTGCTTGCGTCCCATCTTGCGGCCTGCACCATGCGAAGCGGAATTGATGGAAGGGCCGACACCTTTACCGCGCACCACATAGCCCGGATCGCCCATCGAGCCGGGGATCACACCCAAAACGCCTTTTCCGGCAGGTGTAGCGCCTTTGCGATGCACAATAACCTCACTGCCATCTTCCAGTGTTTCCTTCCAGGCGAAGTTGTGATGGTTTTCGACTTTAGCGACTTCTTCCAAACCCGCCGCTTTTGCCACCATCTTATGAATGATCGCGTGGTTGGCGCTGGCAAAACGTCCGGCCAACTCCATTGAAATCCAATACTCCAGGCCTGGTTCGCTTTCGAGAGGCAGCCAGGCCAGATGGCGCACATGGTTTTCGAGTGTCGGATGCAAATTCATAGCGATTTTCGAGTATTCGCTGGCGATTTTCGCCCCCACAGCGCGCGAACCCGAATGCGAGAGCAAAGCCAGATATTTGCCGGCTTTCAAGCCCATGTCGCTTGCCGGTTCAGTCAATTCCAATTCGCCCCACTCGACAAAGTGATTACCGGTTCCCGACGAGCCGATTTGCTCCATCGCTTTAAACTGCAAGCCGCGCAAAAACTTGGTAGATTTCCAGGCCTCATCGTCCAAAACCTCATGCTCAGGCCGCTGATTTTTAGGCCACGCCGAACCCATGCCGAAATGCGTTTGCGTTAAGAGCGCCTTTTCGAGTTGCCCTTTGCGCTGACCCAAAACGTGCGGCGAAACATCATAAACCGATAGGCGCATCCGGCAGGCGATGTCCACGCCGACCGCATATGGAATCACGGCATCGGTTGTCGCTAAAACGCCGCCAATGGGCAAGCCGTAGCCAACGTGTGCATCCGGCATCAAAGCGCCCGCAGCAGTAATCGGCAGGCTCATCGAATTGCGCATTTGCGTGATGGCGCCTTCATCAATGCCATCGCGTCCCCAGATGGGAAAGTCCAATGGCGCAGGGCGTAAGGCGCTTTCGATTTTGGAAACTTCTACAGCCTGGCGGCGCACCAGTTCGTGTGCCACGTCCACCAAAACCGCGTCTTCAAAAAAGTCGCGCGGCGCGGCCAAAACAGCATCTAAACGCGATAAAACAGTCTCGCGGTCAATGCCTTCAGCCATCAGGCGACCTCCCACGTTTTTAGCAAGGCCGATGATTTTGCCTTCGGGCCAGCCGCGCTGTTTCAAAATTTTTCCAGTGATGATTTTCTCGTCCATAAAACCTCAACAAAACAATACGAAAAACAAAAAGGCGCGAGTGTCGCAATGCAACACCCGCGCCGTAACGGCTGAAATCGCCGTTAAATCGTGGCCTGAGGCACAAAGTTCTGGTGCCGCCGGGCCAAGTGGCAAGTCTGGTGTCGCGCCGTGCAATCGTTGCACGTGAGGCGTGATAAGTAAAAAGATATTTGATTTTTGCTCCGATGAATTTCCATGCGCGAACCTCTCTTTCAGGCCATTTACTGGCGGCGAATTGAAATCATACTTTGCGTTTTAGTTTTTGTCAACGAAAATTTATAACAGATTTCATTTTTGGCTATCAGGTTAATGATGTGTAATAGTGAGAGGCTACACTGAGGGTGGGAACGGCGAAGTGTTTTTGCAGTCTATGTTAGCAGTTTTAAATAGGCAGCCCGGTCGTGTTTTCGTTGTAAAAGCGCCGGGCTGCTTGGCGTATAAGATGTTGTAAGTTGTAAAAAGGTTTGGCGTATAACCGCAAGGAGAACCACTATGTGGCAACGATTTACCGAACGGGCACGGCGGGTGATTTTGCTGGGGCAGGAAGAGGCCGGCAAGATGAACTCCAGCCATGTCGGGACGGAGCATTTACTTTTGGGCCTGGTGCGTGAAAACGAAGGCGTGGCCGCACAAGTGCTCACCAAAATGGGCGTGTCGCTGCAACGGGTGCGGCAGGAGATTGAAGAAGAGATCGATCACACCGATGAACCCGCCGGCAGCGAACCTAAACTCACGCCGCGGGCCAAGCGCGTTTTAGAATTGGCCGCCGATGAAGCGCGCCGCATGCGCCACAATTACATTGGCACGGAGCACCTTTTGTTGGCTTTGTTGCGTGAAAAAGATGGCGTGGCCGCCAATGTTTTGCGCAAGTTGGGTCTGAACCTCGAAAAAGCGCGCAATCAGGTCATGGAATATCTCGGCCCCGAATCGCCGCAGGCTGAAAAGCAAGGTGCGGGGAGCGGCGAACGGGAGCGCGAACGTGGTAGCGGCGGCCCCGGTGGACGCGGCAACCGCTCGCAAACGCCGGCTCTCGATCAGTTTGGCCGCGACATTAACCAGTTGGCCCTTGATGGCAAGCTCGATCCGGTGATTGGTCGCGCCGCGCAAATCGAGCGCACCATTCAGATTCTTTGCCGCCGCACCAAAAACAACCCTGTTTTAGTGGGCGAACCGGGCGTGGGCAAAACAGCCATCGTCGAAGGTTTAGCGCAACGCATCGTGGCGCATGATGTGCCTGAACCGCTGATCGATAAAAAGATCATTGCTTTAGACTTGGCGACGGTTGTGGCCGGCACCAAATATCGGGGCGAATTTGAAGAGCGCATGAAGCGCATCATGCACGAAATTCGCAACAGCAACGGCAAAATTATCGTGTTCATTGATGAATTGCACACCATCATCGGCGCCGGTGCTGCCGAAGGCGCTATTGATGCCTCCAATATGCTGAAACCAGCCTTAGCGCGCGGTGAAATGCGCTGCATTGGCGCCACAACGCTCGATGAATATCGCAAATACATTG
>DASWNL010000465.1:0-3319 GCA_036399215.1 Abditibacteriaceae bacterium | reverse complement strand
AACAGCCTGCCGATACTAAGGAAGACAAGGAATGGGCCTTTCATGCTGGCCCCTTTGCTCCCAACGGCGCTGGAGGCGGCGCACAGATGTATGTTTATGATGTGAATGGCGATGGGCGGAATGATGTCATTACCAGCTACAATGCCCATGGCTATGGCCTCGGCTGGTTCGAGCAAAAAACCGACGGCAGCTTCATCGAACACAAGATCATGGGCAGCACTAACGAAGAGAACAAGCAGGGCGTAAAGTTCAGCCAACTCCACGCGCTGCGCATGACCGATATAGACGGCGACGGCGTCCTCGACCTCGTCACCGGCAAACGTCGCTGGGCGCACGGCCCCAACGCCGACGCTGAACCTGCTGCCGCGCCGGTGCTTTATTGGTTTCAGCTTAAGCGCGATGGCAAAGGCGGCGCGGAGTTTATCCCGCATCTCGCGGACGATGACAGCGGCGTCGGCACGCAAGTCACCACCGGCAATCTCAACAAGGACGGCAAGCCCGACATCATCGTGGCCAACAAGAAAGGCGTCTTCGCTTTCACGCAGCAGTAACCGTCAGCAGCAGAATACCCGGAAAGCAACTGCCCCTGCGCGGATGAGCCATCAGGGCATTAGGCCTAGGCCATCAGGTGTTTTCGCCACGCCGCTTTTGTCGTGCCCTTTCCCGCAACAAGAACAAGTAAAGGCTTTCAACTTCCTTACGCGCCCAGGGCGTTTTCCGCAAGAACTTGAGACTGGAAGCAATGCTGGGGTCGCTGGTGAAACACCGAATGCGGATGCGTTGCCCCAGGGCTTCCCACCCGAAGTGCTCTACCAAATCGGTGAGCATTCGCTCCAGTGTCACGCCATGTAACGGGTTCTTGGTCTGATGGTGTTCGTTCATTGATACAATGCTGATCTGCGCAGCCAGCGACATTATCCAGGGAGCGCAGATAGCGCCCGCATAACCCCACTGGAAGCGCCGCCATCCAGATTCATCACCTGATAAGGCGCCCAGGGCTTTCATGATGCCGGCCAGTTGTTGGAGTAGCCCTGCCTACTGTGCAAAAGGTTGAATCAGCGAGTTGAACTGGCTCTTGCCAAACCATTTGACGTGTCCATCGGCAAAAGCGATGTTGCCCCCGTTCAGGTGATCAATACTGGGCTTATCCCAGAGCATAGGAGTCCCGGCAGGATCGCTGACCTCAGTCATGTCAAGCCCGGCAAGCTGGCGATTGTATTGATAATCGCTGGTGCCATCCTCCACGGTATCGCTGAGACATTCAAAAACTTGAGGGGTAGGATTGAAAGGCTTGACTATATCGCGCAGGTTGTCGTCTGAGGTCGGTGCGGGATACTTGTTGCCATGTTCGTTGCTCCATTGCATGACAGCCAGAGAAATCTGCTTCAGGTTGTTCTGACAGGAAGATTTCCGCGCGTTTTCCCGCGCCCTGGCAAAAACCGGAAACAATATGGCAGCCGGAAGCGGCACCAGCAGAACACTGGCTAATACCAGGACTAACCCCGCTATCGCCCAACTCTTCTGCGCTCTTTTAAAATCGGCAATCGAGGGATAGTGCCGATTGCGCCAGGCCCATTCATTGCCCTTGAAACCCAGCACAAAACACATGACAAGCCCGACACACGGTATCAGCGCCAATAATCCAATCCAGGCCCGGTGCGAGATGGCCCATATCCACGACAAGAAAAACGCGCCCCAGTTGAAGCCCTGGATTTCGGCAGGCACCACACTGTTCTGGCCTTGTCCGCTGTTGTTCGGGCCGTCAATTGGCCCGTTTGTTACTGCCATTAATGGTGCCGGCGTCGTTACCGGCGAACCCACTGGACTTGCCATAGAATTTATGGCGGGCGTTGAGGTTGGCGAAGTAAACGGTTGTGTTGGAGTAAGCGGTTGTGTTGGTGTAACAACGAGGTGTAAGATTCCGTTGGCTCGGTTTAGGGAAACCTGAAATCCATTGTAGACAACCGAGGCAAAGCCCGTATTATCCAGTTGCAGGCGTTCATTAGGCGATAGGATTTCGGAAGCAATAGACTCAACCTCTGCCGCCGTCAAAGCCTGGCCCTGTGAAGTGCCTGTTGCCGTTTGGAATTGTGTCGGGGCGTCGCCTTGCAAGATCGCACGGTCAACGGCGTGAGCGTGCATCTGAGCGAGAAGGGTATCAATTCTTGCCATTGTGGTCAATTATAATAGATTGCCTGAGACAGTAACCACAACCGGCGTTTTAAAGCCTTCGTTTTATAGACTTCCCGCAAAACGCGACTCCCGGTCATGCCCATAAGGCAATAAGGCCAGGAAATTCATTTTCCTCTATGATTCTCGAAGCGGAAAAGCCGGCGTGCTCGCTCCGAGAGGCCCTCGTAAGTGGAAGGAGCAATCTCAATGGGTGGATAATGGGTTTTGAGCCAGGGACGCGAGTAGATCAGCGCCAGATTCGGGCGCGGCTCCGCGGAGTGGTTGGGTGTGCCCCGATGCCACGTGCGCATGTCCCGAATCAAAAGCGAGCCGGCGGGCATCAGGCAGTGTTGTGAATGCATGGTTGTGGACAACTCTTGCATATTAATACCGCCCGCACTACCCGCAAGACCGTGTCCGCTGCTACCTGGCATCAGATGCGTGCCGCCGGGCCAGATTTCCAGGGGGCCGTTGTCCTCTCTATGGTCGCACAGCGGAATGTTTAGCACCACGCTATAGGGTGGCAGCGAGAGCGGCGCTTCGGGAAACAATAGACCAATATCGGCGTGCACCTTTTGATGCTCCGAGCCGGGTAGGGCCGTGTCCGAAGCAAAATAGTGGCACACGCAGTCGGGGCCGATCAGTTGATCTATAACGGCTAAGGCAAGAGGGTTTTCAATGAGGGCCGGATTAATAAACGGCTCACGGAACGGCAGATGCATCTGAAAACGATTAGTGCCACGATTGGCTTCGGTGCCGTCGCGGTGCTCATCGAAAACGCGCTTGAACTCAGTTTGAAGCTCCGCCAGCAATTCGGGCGGCAAAACACTCTCAAACAAAATATAGCCGTTTATGGTGACCAGTTGCACGGCGCGGCGCACAGTTTCGGGATGGAGTTCTCTGCTTTCTAACTCTTGAGGAGAGAGGATCATGCTTTCAATTTTCTCATTTTTCGGCCTGTGTGGGATAGGCCAAAAGAAAGGGTATCCCACATTGCATTCATCTCTGTCTAACCCCGTTGAATTTGCGCCCTCACTTGCTAATTTTCAATGTATAATGTTGGCGTGCTAAAATAGGGTCAAGTTGAATAGGTTTAAATGCGCCTGAGGAGACAATATGAAACGACGCAACCTCATTGCTGGGGCCG
>DASWNL010000464.1:0-8438 GCA_036399215.1 Abditibacteriaceae bacterium | reverse complement strand
CTCGACGCAGTTTTATAGCGTAATCAAAATCCAAAGCCGCAAAGGTGCCTTTCATTTTACACGGCTTTGACGGCTTCATCTTTGGCTGTTTTGAGCTTTTGGTGTCGGGGACGCAGAAAATAGTTGGCATTAACGCCCGCTAAGGCGCCTTGATGCACCGCCGTCGCAACCTGCTGCGCGGGCAAATTTGTCACATCGCCGGCTGCAAAAACGCCGGGGATGTTAGTGTGCATTTCGGCGTCCACTTTGATACAGCCGCCTTCTCCCAGTTCAACGCCCACCCCGGCAGCTAACTGGCTGTTGGGCACCTGGCCCAACGCGCTGAATAAATAATCCAGTTCTAAACACTCGCCGTTTTCCAGATATAAAGCGGCCAACTGCCCGCCTTTGCCACGCACTCTGATGATGCGACTTTGATGCAAGCGAATTTCGGCCTCGCGCAGTTGGGCTTGCTTTTCTGGAGAAATGGCAATCTCTCTTTCACAGACAAATTCGACCTGTGGTGTGTAATCGAGTAACTGCAAAGCTGTTGTCGCTGCTGCATCACTGTTACCCAGAACAATCACGCGCTTATCAATCACGCGAAAGCCGTCACAATGTAGACACCAGAACAGCGATTTCGCCACATAACGTCGCGCATTGGGGAAGGAGGGCCACACATCAGTTACGCCGGTCGCGAAAATCAAAGTGCGAGAGCGCAGGGTGGATTCCGCTAAAGCCACTTCAAAAATGTCATTATCACGCCTTATCTTTTGCACGCAATCACTTTGAAATTCGACGCCGAATTTTTGTGCCTGCAAGCGTCCGCGCCGCACTAATTCACCAGAGCGAATGCCATTGGGAAAACCCAGATAATTCTCGTTACGCTGATTCCATTGAGTGCGGCCTTCGCCCGCATCTAATACCAACACCGAGCGCAAAGAGCGCCCTAAATAAATACTCGCCGACAGGCCTGCCGGGCCGCCGCCGATAATGATCGAATCGTAAATCTTCACTATAAAACCTCCACCGAAGGCAAGGGCTATAGGAAATCAGACGCCAATGGAGTCAATTAATGGCCGAAACGCACAAAAAGCGAATACCACCGGTGTTCACTTTTATTGAGGATCAAATTTTCAAATCAAATTTGAAAGCGGCAATTGCGCAGAGTCGCCAGCATTTTTTGCAGGGCACGGGCGCGATGCGAAACTTGCGCTTTTACTTCGGGCGGCACCTGCGCCATCGTTTTGCCAATCTCTTCGGGCGCTGTGCCGGTAGCACTTGTAATTTCAAAAATCGGGTCATAGCCAAAGCCATTTTGTCCCTGGGGAATGTGTGCGATGCGGCCTTCGCAAACTGCTTCGCTTTCGAGAATGGTGCCCCCAGGCGAAGCCACACAAATAACACAGCGATAGCGTGCGCCACGCAGTTCATCCGGCACGCCGGCCAAACGTGAAAGCAGTGCCAGAGTGCGATCTTCATCCGCGCCTTCCACCCAACGCGCGCTGTAAACGCCGGGTTCGCCATTCAGGAAATCCACTTCAATGCCCGAATCATCAGCTAAGGCTGGCAAGCCCGTTTCGCGTGCGCAGTGAACAGCTTTAAGTTGCGCGTTGGCGGCCATTGTCGTGCCGGTTTCTTCGGGCATTTGCAGATTTGGAAACTCACGCAGCGAGATTAATTCGACGGGACTATCGGCCAGTAACTCTTCGATTTCACGAATTTTGTGAGGATTGGCGGTTGCCAGTAAAAGTTTCATCGGGTTCAGTCTAACTGTTAGCTTTTTAGAATCGGTTTTGGAAGTGGTAGTTTGTCATTCCGAGCGGAGCATGACGGCGCGCGTCGCCGCCGTCATACGCAGCCGAGGAATCTTGCTGGTCACGTTTTACCCAACGGCCAAACGGCAAGATTTCTCGACTACAAATTTGCCGAGACAAATTCCTCCGCTCGAAATGACAAAACTCCACTTCCAAAACTGTTACTTTGCTGTTAGCTTTGCTGAATCGCCGCGCTTATGCCATTCTATAGTTCATGCCTACTCTACCCGATTTACCGCGCGGCAATTGCACGGCTTGCCGCAAGGGCGCGCCAGTTGTTACGGAAGAAGAAATTGAAAAATATCTGCCGCAATTGCATCCCGATTGGAAAATTATCAATCGCGGCGGTATTCCGAGGTTAGAGCGCGTGCTGCATTTGAAAAACTTCGTGCAAGCGATGGAGTTAGCGCAGGGAATTGGCGAAATAGCTGAAGAACAAGGCCATCACCCGGCGCTCTTGGTGGAATGGGGACTTCTAACCGTTTCGTGGTGGACGCACGCCATTGCTAATCTGCATCGCAACGATTTCATCATGGCGGCCAAAACAGATCGTTTAGTCAAACAATTAAGTGATGCCGAGCGCGAAATTTCTACGGACAACGACCATTGAAGATTGCAGTGGCCTCAGATTTTCAAACCGAGAAAATCACAGAGGATACTTTGAAATTCATAAGCCTGCTCTCTATTTGAAGTGCCTATGTAAGTCGTGTGAATCTCACCATCATGAAGAACAAAGTTGACGTTGTAGGAAACCGTGCCAGAATGCTCATCTATATCAGCCGTCATTGATGAAGACTCTACCCGCACAACTTCGATGTTGCGAAGTTCGCGGAGCGCAAAGAGGCTACGTTGGCTATTGCTAAACACCCCGGCCCGCTTATTCAAAACATAGGGAAATAATCTACTGCGGGAGTGATGAAACAAGCAAACAAAACTGCCTATGCTCGCCCCCAAGGCCAGCAACGACCATAAATAGCTCCAAAAAGAAGTCGCGTCCTGATAGAGCCGCCAGCTCATCAAGGCGAAACAGACGCCGGCGAAAATAGTCACGAGGATTCCAGGAATCAAGCCCGTTGCCGTCAGGCGATACGTCAACGTTGAGCCATCATCGTAAAACTCCCACGCTCCCAGGCGTGTTCTCTTCATAAAGCCTCCCTGAAACAAGGCCCGACACGATTTCTATTATAGATTATGGAGAGGAAGCTAATCTTAATGGCAAAAGCAGCAACAAAAAGGCGTCCCAGTTATAAAACTGGGACGCCTTTTTTGCAGTTCGCTTTAGCGGTTGCTGTTAGCGGCTTACTCTGACATTAGCGGCGCGCAAACCCTTTTCATCGTTGTTGATGTCGAATTCGACTTTCGCGCCCTCTTGCAGAGAACGGTAGCCATCGGATTGAATCGCGCTCTGGTGAACGAAAACGTCCGCTCCACCATCTTCCTGCTCAATAAAGCCGAAGCCCTTTGAGTCGTTGAACCATTTTACTGTGCCTTTAGCCATGATGGCCTCCTGTGTGTCGCCAGTGTTGTGTTGGGCCTGACTCACCGAAATGTTCAAGGACTTTCCACGCTAATTGACAGACAATTGTAAGATTGGTTTTTGAAAACCGCGCTTCCAACGTCTTGCAACACATGCCGTTCCCTTCTTTTTCAGCGCAATTTAAAACCATCCCAGTGCCCAGGAAGCCACACTGCCAATAATCAACACAAACATCGGCAAAATGCAACCGCACGGTAATACGATGCAACAACCTCGTGATTTCATGATGGCTTCTCCAATAATATCGTCTTACAAAACAAACCATGACTCTTTGCACTTTGCAAAGAGTCATGGTTTTGCTCAATGAAGATTCCCTTACTACTTCGCCTTTTGATAAAGCTTATTGGCGATTTCCATAATCTCTTCGGGCGCATAGTTGGGCGCGAAGCTGGAAGCGATGCCCGCTAAGTGGCTCAAATCGCCGCCTTGTGGCGGCGCATCCACAAATTCAAAGTCGCCCTCTACTACGCCTTCGGTATAATCCGCCGGCGCGGGGCCATTCCAAATCGTAGCGGCTTCGGAGTATTCGCCTTGAGTAAAGCGATACAACTTGAGATGAGAGCCTTGCTCCATCCATTTGCGCGCTTCGGGAAACGTCTTGTTAGCGATGTTGGGAATCGGCAACATCTTGCTCATTTCAACGCCGGTTAACAGTTCCAACGCTTTGGCATACGCCATGGCGTGAACGCCGCCGCGCACAAAGAGATAGCCCAGCATGGCGCGTGCGGCGGGGTTATCGGTCATTTCGTAAACACGCAATTTCTGCGTGCGCGCGCCGTTTTCCAAAAAGAAATTGTGCAGCAAATCGAGAATAAGGTTGCCCGACGAAAACACATAGTCGCCCGTCCACGGCATACCGCGCGAATCTACCGGCAAAGCTGTTTGCGCCGCAGCGATATAATGCCCGCCGAAAGCGCCACCCGGTAAGTCCTTGAAAGGCGCATCCAACGGGTTTTCGGAATCATCAAAGTCTTTGCGCGGGCCGTTAAGGCACGAATTGATAGCGGCGGTGACGATTTCAATGTGCCCGCCTTCTTCAGCGGCAATGTTAGAAATCAAAGCATAAAACGGTTTAATCTGGTCGCGTCCGCGCATGTTGAACGACTGATAGGTATAGTTCATCAACGTGGACATTTCGCCGAAGCGTCCACCTAACAGTTCCTGGACATTCTTGGCGGCTACCGGATCAATTTCTGGCGAGGCAGGCAGTTCGACAGGCAGTTTGTCAATGCGTAAAAACATGAAGTTCTCCTTGTTAGCTCCTTTAAAGAAGCGGCGAAGCGCGGGGCAAGTGCAATGCCACGCAATGCAAATTTCATAGAGCCCAATTGATTTTAAATGCGGCAAACTAAGCTACGAAATTTTTCAGTTAAAAATACAATGAGAATTCTTTTAATTAACGATGACGGCATTCATGCCGATGGCTTGCACGCGTTATGGCGTGCTTTAAATGCCGATGGACACGATGTTTTCGTCTGTGTTCCCGACCGGCAACGTTCCGCTTGCGGACATGGCATTACCATGCACGAACCGTTGCGTGCCAGGGAAGTAAAAACGCCTGACGGCATCGCCTGGGCTTGTTCAGGCTTGCCTGCTGATTGCGTGCCTTTAGCGATTTTGCAATTGATGAACGAACCTCCCGAACTTGTTATCAGCGGCATCAACTTAGGCCCGAATTTAGGCGATGACGTGCATTATTCGGGCACCGTCGCCGGGGCAATGGAAGGCTTGTTAAATGGCATTCCCAGCATGGCGATTTCCCTGGCCGATTATGAAACGCCGCAGTGGGATGGAGCTGCTCGATTTGCCGCTCAATTCGCGCCGCAAATAGCGCAACTGGAATTACCAGCCGACACATTCATCAATGTCAACGTGCCTAATGTGCCACCAGAAGAGATTCGTGGCGTGAAAATTACCACACAAGGTAGTCGCCGCTACAAAGGCGACATAGTGCGCTATGAAGCGCCGCATATCGGCGTTTATTATTGGCGTGGCGGCGAAGTGATTGATCGCCCGGATAGTGGCGAAACTGACATATGGGCCGTGAAAAATAATTTCATCGCCGTCACGCCGTTGCACGTTGACTTATCGAATGTGGCAGCACATGAAGCGCTGAAGAAGCTGTTTTAAATAAGATTTTCCGCACAAAGCGCTGCGTGAAAATGCGGAGCTTTGATTTGCAATTCGGGGTTGGAGATAAAATTCTGCAAGTCACTTGTCTCATCTATATCGGAGCCTTCGGGCAAAAGCGCAACGCTGAGATTTAAATGGCGGGCGTTGTTTAACACAACCTGCAAAGTGGATTGGTCGCTCCAAATCACACTCGCAAAAAGCGATTCCGCAAACGGCGCGTGAGTGCCGATAAGATAAAAACCACCATCAATCGCTGGCCCGAAAACTAAATCGTGATTTTCCAATTCTTCAAAAGCACATCGCAAAATTGAAACTTCTAAATCGGGTTTATCCGAGCCAATGATAACCACGCGCTCGGCGCTATCAGCAAAGCGATTTTGCGTGGCGTTACGCATTCTTTTGCCTAAATCGTTGCCGTTTTGGGGCAGATTGGCACCGTGCCAAAACTTTGAGAGCGAATAATCACCGGAAGCAAAAGCATCGTCCGGCGTGTAGCATAAAACAACTTCACTTTTGGTTTCCTGTGCCGCACTTTTGGCAACAGTGATAGTGTCTTGCAGCATGGCGGCATAGAGTTTTGCTGCCGCTTCATCGCCAATTTGCGCTGCTAAACGCGTTTTGACTTTGCCTGGCTCCGGCGCACGCGCAAAGATGACGATTGAATTCATTTTCCACGGGCGCGGGCGATGAAATCAGCGAGTTTTTGCGGGTCTTTCACGCCTTTTTGTGCCTCGACACCGCTAATTACATCCACCATCCACGGACTTACTTGCTCAATCGCTTCAGTGACATTTTGGGCATCCAAGCCACCCGCCAAAACCACGCGAATATCATTTTCCACTAACGAACGCGCCAGATGCCAATCGCTACGTTGGCCCGTCCCGCCGTAAATTGTGCCCTCAACAGTTGTAGCGCGGGCATCTACTAAAAGTGCCTCAACTCCCGCGTCGCGCATTTGCGTAGCCCGTTCAGCGTTATGCACAGCCGCCCAAACGCGATAGCCTTCGCCTTTTAATTTTTCTACTAACTCCGGCGTTTCATCGCCATGCAATTGTAAAACATCGGGACGCAACTTATCGTGCAAGTGACGCAGTTCATCGAAAGATAAATTCACCGTAACAGCTACAAATGGCACTTCGCCTTGCAATCCCCGGTGAATAAGTTGCGCCTCTGCTAAAGGAACATGACGCGGTGAAGGCGGATAATCCACTATAACGCCAATGTAATCCGCGCCACATCGGATAGCCAACTGCGCGGCTTGCAGTGAGGTAGTGCCACAGATTTTGATTAAGGGCGCGTTCATAACAGGTTCATCAATCAAACAATTCCAATTGGCCCCGCGTAGGACGGCGAAACGCTGCCGCTGAAAGACGCGGGCCACGTTCAGGAATACCGGCTTTACGCCGCCCGATGCGAAACAGCGAACTAATCTGCTCAGCAATAACGCCCTGGCCTGTCATGCGCTGCCCGAAATCGGCGTCATATAATTTGCCGCCTCGTATCGCGCAGATTTTACTGAGGACTTTGTCACGCCGCTCTGAAAAATGTATCTGCAACCAGTCATCGAATAAATCTTTGACGGCATACGGCAATTGAATCATGTTGTAACCGGCGAAACAAGCGCCGGAATTGGAAGCCGCTTGCAGCAGAGCCGGAATTTCATGATCGGTCAGCCCCGGCACAACCGGACAAACCAAAACACCGACCGGAATACCCGCTTTCGATAAGGTTTCAATCGCTTTCAAACGCTTGTGCGGCGCACTGGCGCGTGGCTCCATTTTACGCGCTACTTCGCGGCTCAAAGTCGTGACGGAAATGCAAACCGTTACGGCTTGATAAGCCGCCAACTGTTGCAAAACATCTACATCGCGTGTGATTAAATAACTTTTGGTAACGATTCCCACCGGATTGCGGAAATCGGCCAGCACTTCTAAGCAACGCCGCGTCAGTTTCAAGTCGCGTTCAATCGGTTGATAACAATCGGTTACGCCGCTCATCGCTACGACGCGCGGCTTCCAGGAGCGCGACGATAATTCTTTGCGTAGCAGTTCCGGCGCGTTGTGTTTAACGACAATCTTGGTTTCAAAATCCAGCCCCGAACTGAACCCCAGATATTCATGAGTTGGGCGGGCGTAGCAATAAATGCAGCCATGCTCGCAACCGCGATAGGGATTAACTGAGGTATCAAAGCCAATATCCGGGCTATCGTTGTGCGCTATGATGCTTTTGGTCGTCTCGCGGATAAATTCGGTGCGAGGCAGGGGCTTTTCATCCTCTTCAGGCCAAGAATCGGCTTCGCCCGCGCCATCACAATTCGCATCAAGCCACAACTTTTCAAAGCGATTGGGCGGATTGTCAACCGTTCCACGACCAGAAAGTTTTTCAACCGGCGGCTTCATGAATTGCACCTTTGAAAATAAAAGCAGGCCGAAAACAATTTCGGCCTGCTTCATTATAGTGCAATTTCACGACAAATTTAAACTACGCCTATTTTTTGGCTTTCTTGTAGGCGCTTTTAACCCAGTTCATGGTGTAATTGTAGCCGCCATAACCGGGTTGGCGCGAGGCGGGTCGGCCTTTGGGTGTTAAAGCCACCAGCATCGGCAACGATTCGGCGTTGTAATGGCTGGCAAGGTCAGGATGCTTGTCCACATCAATTTTCAACAAGACCCATTTTTTGCCTTCAGGCGCAAACGAAGCCTTTTTAAAAACTTCATTTTCCATCATGTGACAGGGGCCACACCAGACGGCACTAAAGTCAATAAGAATAGGTTTGCCGGTTTTTTTGGCCTGGGCTAAAGCGTCTTTATGTGAGGTCAGCCATTTGGGAGCGGCGCTTTTGGCCGGTGCTTTTTTCGAGGGTTTGGCCGTTTTAGCCAAGCCGCCTGGCGACAACAAAGCGCTGCTCAATAAAGCAGCCATGCCAAACTTCAAAATCAAATGTTTCATGCGTTTTCCTTTGGCCCACCGAT